>CALVEE010000198.1 GCA_944326495.1 Candidatus Gastranaerophilales bacterium
TAAAAATATATTTTAAATTTTTAATTTGTCTGACATTTAGTTTTAAAAATTTTTCCTTAAATTAAATGCAAATTTGAAATTTTTAATTTTAAGTGTCAGACATTTTAATTTTAAGTGTCTAGTTATAGACAGGGGTAGATTCTCTTGCTCGTCAGCGTTAAACGAGTCTCCGTGTTTTGCTGCAGTACTTACGTACTTCGCAAAAGCACTCCGCTTTCTGCCTCCTCACACTCGAACCACAAAAGGCGTTTCTCATCCTACCCCTTGCCTATTAATAAAAAAAGACCCCGTCCGGAGCCTTTTTAAATTGGGCAGGGGTGGATTCGAACCACCGTACACTCTCGTGAACAGATTTACAGTCTGTCGCCTTTAGCCACTCGGCCACCTACCCTTATTTAATTGTAAAATTTGCCTTTGACGGGATTTGAACCCGTGGCCTCTCCCTTACCAAGGGAGTGCGCTACCCCTGCGCCACAAAGGCTTAGAGTTTCGGGTGCTAGTGACGCCCGACCCGGAGCTTTGCGCCAGACCATTCTCTCCACCTTGGGAAAAAATAGCCGGTAATAGGAATCGAACCTACAACCTACGGTTTACAAAACCGTTGCTCTACCGTTGAGCTATACCGGCGTCAAGTTTTATATTATTAGAAACAAATTCTATTGTCAACTGATTTTTTGACTTTCACTCTTTTATCATTATAAAGAATATTAACTACATTAAACAGATGATTTTATGAATATTTTTTAAAGCATTTGTATTAATCATCCGATTAACTAAACAAAAAGAGGTACAACTATGCAAATCAACGGCGGTGTAAGATTTTGTGAACCCGGTATGAGGGCTTCTATAAGAGCTATGCATGTGCAGAGCGAAATCTTAGGTATGATTAATGAAAATGTAGCAGGGTTTGATAAAGTCGGGTTTCAAAGACGCGAACCTATAGTATCTTCTATGACGGAATATATAGGTGTGCACGGGCTTTCTGCTACTGTTGATGATCAGGTCGGCAGAATTATGAACTCCCGAAATCCGCTCGATATAACAATGGCGAATAAAGGTTATTTTCAAATCCAAACGCCGCAAGGTGTTCAACTAACCCGGGACGGCAGATTTAAACTTGATAAAAACGGTAATTTATTAAACCTCGAAGATAATCCTGTTCTGTCAGATGCAGGTATGCCGATTAAACTCCCTGTAGTACCGGATAATCCTACTCAGGTTGTGGTAAATACAAAAGGAAAAATAAGCGTCTTTGATAAAAACACAAATCAGCTTTTAACCGCAGGTAATCTCGGTATTGTAGATGCAAACGGCATGGCTGTATTAAACCCTGATGTTAAACAGGGATATAATGAGTATTCTAACGTTAGTATTCAAAATGAATTTATGGCAGTTAAGCCTGTTGTCAGGAATTTTGAAGCTAACAGGCAGATATTTTTGATTGAGAGTACAAACCTTCAAAAAGTAATAAGCCAATTAGGTTCGGTATCATAGGAGGCAGATTATGTATAACATGCAGGCAGTAGTCAGAAAAAGTATAAATAACGCAACAATGCAGTTTGAAAAGCTTGGTTATATTGCTAATAACCTTGCAAATTATAATACTGCAGCTTATAAAACCTCAAGATTTGAACAAATTTTGAGAGAGGACGGTTATGTAGACGGCGCAATAAGAACTAATGCACTGCAAGGTTCAATCAAAGTTACTAATAACCCTTATGATATTGCAATTGATGGTGAAGGGTATATTCCGGTAGTATCTGCAGACGGTGAAATCCAATATACGAGAGACGGTGCTCTTAAACGAGGTGAAAACGGTTATCTGATGACAGTAGATGATTGGATGGTTGGAGACGGAATTAGAATTCCTGCTAATTCATACAAGCTGGAAATCAAACCGAATGGAGATGTATATAATTATGACGACGCAGGCTCTCTTCCGGAAAAAATCGGTACAATTCCTATTGTTCAATTCGACTGTCCGGAAGCTTTAGAGCAGGGGCATAACAACAAAATGGTCTATAATGATGAGTCCGGAGCGCCGGAAATTATTAAAAATTCGGATAATATTAAACAATACTCAACAGAAGTTTCTAATACAAATATTTATAATGAAATTAATGAACTTATGAGACTTAATACCTCAATGATAGCAAGTATGAACCTCATGAAAGTTGCAGATGATATGTATAATAAAGCCATAAACATAAGAGAATAGGATAAATAATTATGACATTTACAAGTTTAGATTCTATAGGCAAAACAAATATAATGCTTGATTTGATATCCCAAAGGCAGCGTGCTTTAGGTTCAAATGTCGCAAACGTTGACACTCCGGGTTATGTAAGGCGCGATATTGATTTTTCTCAATACTTAGGCTCAATGAACAGTCCTCTTGAGACCAAACTTTCAACCGAGCTTGGCCCATCCGGTGTCATTGAGGATAGAAGAAAAACCGAAGTTGATATTGCAGAAGAATTAACCGAAATGCAAAAAAATTCTATTCTGTATACCATGGCGACAAGAAGAATGTCAAATATAATTACGGAAATGAAAACCGTAATCAATGTAGGAAAGTAGGTGTAATATGAGTATAATGGAATCAATAAACATAGGCTCTAATGCGTTGAAAGCACACGGATTAAGGTTAGCTATCCACGCAAAAAACATTGCTAATATTGATACACCTAACTATGTCCGGAGAATTCCGGTTCTTAATGCCTCGGAAGATATTTCATTCCACGGCTTAATGAACACCATGAAGAATGATGTATTTGGCACAGGCACCTTACCCTACCTTCAGGGAGGCGTAGTATTCAACGGCTGTGTAGAAGATCCGACTGTCGGAGAAAGAATTTATTCTCCCGGACATCCGGATGCTGACGCTAACGGCTATATAAGAGCCTCTAACGTTAATGCTATGGTAGATATGGCAGATGCTATTATGGCGCAGAGAGCTTATGAAGCCAACCTTGCTCTTGTTAATATTTCAAAATCAATGGCTTCAAGAGCTACAGAAATCGGAAGATCTTAGCGTCTGTTAGCCTTAATCTGTTTTGCACGCTCTAAAATAGGCTTGTATTGTTCTTTTAAAGACAACATTTTGTTAACGGCACTTTCCGTAATTTTACCCCACAAAAGGCTTGAACCTCCAAGAGCAACAGTAAAAAATACGTCTTTGTTATGAGCAGACAAACCTGCCAGTACAGTGCTTGCACCGAACATTGCCCAGCCTCTGTTGCGGATTTGTCTCGACATTTTGTACTGTCTTACAATTCCATTTCCAGGCATTATTTTCATTATTTTATACCTCCTGCTAGTGTAATTATTATTTAACCATAAAAGATTTTGATTGTGAATTTATTTAGGGTATAATAAATAAAAAACACGGAGTTTATGAATGTTTGAAGATTTTAATGAAGTTATCTGCCTCGGAATGGGCGGTTCGTATTCCGAAATTGCTAAAGATAAACTTTTCAAAGCGTATGATTTGTATTTATACCAGCGTTCTTTAAATTCTATTAAAGAATGTATAGATTATGTTGACGAAAACAGTAATGCAATCGCAGTTCTTCCGGTCGAAACTACATATAAAGGGATTATAAGGGAAACGATTGATAATTTAATTCTGACTAAGAATTTGAATATACAGATTCTTGCGGAAACAATTGTTCCGGTAAACGACTGCATTTTATCAAAAACAACTGAATTCTACAGTATTACAGGGCTTATTGCCAATCCAAATGCGCTTTCAAAAAGTAAAAACTTTGTGCGGGATGAAATGCCGAGACAATTGAATATTGTTGTGGCAGACAGTATGGACGACGCTGCAAGACGCCTGAATAGTTATAATTTGACATATTCAATAATCGGAACTCATAAAACAGCCGAAATTTATAATTTGAATATTTTAAGAGAACATATTGAAGACGATAAAAACAATAAACGCAGGTTTATAGTCATCGGAGACGCTGAAACACAGCCTACGGGCAAAGATAAAACCAGTATTGTTTTATTCTTAAATGACAGGCAAGGCGCGCTATTAGACATTGTACAGGTGTTTGTTAAGTATCATATAAATATTACCCAGATTAACTCTAAAATGATGAATAATAATGCGGAAGAGCAGGCGGTGTTTATTGATTTTGACGGACATAAAGAGGATGAAATTATTAAAAACCTCATAAAAGATTTAGAACCGCAGGCTAAATCTATAAGAATAATCGGTTCATACACGAAATTTTAATACAATAAAAGAGCTGAATTTGTAATATTATAACAGGTTCAATTGAAGGAGATGGTGATGAATAAATTAAGAATAGGTATTATAGGACTTGGAACTGTCGGGTGCGGGGTTTATAAGACTTTGCAAAACTTCGGAAATATTGAAATTGTAAAGATTGCGGTTAAAAATCTGAATAAAAAACGCTCTGTTGAACCTCCGGCTTCTATGCTTACTGATAATCCGTATGAGGTTGCGAATGACCCTTCAATTGATGTTGTGGTGGAATTAATAGGCGGAGTGGAGCCGGCTTACAGCTATCTTGAATGTGCAATAAAAAACGGGAAGCATATTGTTACTGCCAATAAAGAACTTTTGGCCAAAAGAGGGGCGGAGATTTTCAATCTGGCGGCTGAATATAATCGTGTAATTTTGTATGAAGCCGCAATTGCAGGGGGTATTCCACTTATTATGCCGATTAAAACTATTCTTGCAGGGAATAAAATTAATAAAATTCATGCTATTTTAAACGGCACAACAAATTATATCCTGACAAAAATGGACAGCGACGGTGCTTCGTACGAAGATGTTTTAAAGGAAGCGCAGGATTTGGGTTACGCAGAAACTGACCCGACCGGTGATGTTGAAGGGTTTGATGCTGCTTATAAAATAACTACGCTTGCGACAATTGCTTTTAAGAAGAAAATCAAACTCGAAAATGTTTATAGAGAAGGGATTACAAAAATCCGTAAAGAAGATATGAAGGAAGCAAATGAGTTCGGATATAAAATCAAACTTATTGCAACTGCTTCAATTGATGAGAATGATAATGCCGATGTAAGGGTTCATCCGATGCTGATTTCAAAGGATACGACTTTAGCGCATATAGATTATGTCACTAATGCCGTAGAATTGAACGGTTTCCCTGTAGGTAAAATCGTGCTTTCAGGGCCAGGGGCAGGTGAGTTCCCGACTGCAAGTTCCGTTGTCGGCGATATTTTGGCAATTCAAGCAGAATTCGGGAAGAATGAGTATATGCTTCCAATGATGAGATGTAACCATTCTGATGCGGCTAATCCGGTAAAAATTGATGATACATTCAACAAGTATTATATTTCAATAACAGCTCCGAATGCTATCGGGATTATTGCAAAAATCGGCTCAATTTGTGCAAGTAAGAATATAAGCCTTTCAAGTATTCTGCAGCGCGGTGTTTCAGAGGATAACACTGCTGATATTACGGTAATTACTGAAAAATGTCAGGAAAAACTCCTTAGAGAAGCGGTAGGAGAGCTTACTGACTGTACAATAAACAGCATAATAAGGGTTGCAGATTGAAAAGGGTAATATTTATTCTTTTATCAATTTTGTTTTTTCTCTTTGCTTTTATGCAGGCTAAACCTGTAGAGACAGAGCTTAATAAAGCATTTATCGACCCGGGCTCGGTTCTTGTGAAACTTGCAGGTCTATCTTCCAGATATTTGAATGTTATTCTGGTATCGGATAGTGAGGAAGGTCTTGAAGAATTAAAAGAATTGCTTCCGCAGACTGCTGAAATAGATGTGAAAGAGGTGACGGATGTTTACAGGGATTATCCGGAAAACTTTCTAAGCGAACATAGCCGAAAACTAATTGAGAATAGGGATTATAAATCGCTTGAAGAAGAAAGTCTTGCACGCGTATATAATCCTTTAGGAATTTATATTGCGCCTCCGAATTCAGATCCGTACCTTCTGGCAACTGATTATGCGCTCAAAAATTCAAAGAATGAAGATTTAAAAAAGATTGACGGACAATTTTACCTTTTAATGAGGTATAAGATTAAATCTCTTGATGATGTTTCAAAATTTCTTGAGGCGCAAAAATCTGCTGAGAACGGAAAAGTTTATCTTGCAGGAGTGCCGGTACATTCATATATCACAAGCCAAAAGTCCGCGTTTGAGATTAATATTATTTGTATAGTATCAACGCTTGCTCTTATATTTCTCTGCAGATATTACTTTAAATCAATAAAAATAATAATTCCGATAGGATTAAGTATTTTATACGGATTTTTGCTTGGATATTCGGTTTCCGCAATGTTTTTTGATAAACTTCATATTCTTACGTTTGTATTTTCGACTTCTCTTATTGGAATAAGTCTTGATTATTCTCTGCATTATTACCTGACAGGCAGGGAAGAGGGGTTTAAGAAAAACCTTACAGCATCAATGCTCACAACAGTATTAGCATTTATGACGCTTATATTTTCTAATATGGAAATTCTAAAACAAATTGCCATATTTACTTCATTTGGACTTTTAGGTGTTTACCTTTTTGTTCTTATAGTTTTTCCTAAAGAGTACGCATTCACCGGCGGAAGGTTTCCGAAAATCAGCTTAGATAAATATAAACCGCTATTTTTAGCTATGGTTATATTTGTTATTATACTTGGAGGTTTCAGGTTAAAGTTCAACGATGATATAAAAAATCTTTACAGGCCGCCAAAGGATTTAATAGCTTCCGAGAAATTATATAAAGATGTTTTTAGCCACAAGGATACGGAATTTATAATAATCAAGGGTAAAAATATTGATGATATTTTGGAGCAGGAAGAAAAAAGCGGGATTTCGGACGGGGTTTCACTTTCTGATTTCATACAGTCAAAATCCAAACAGAAAGAAAATCAGGAGCTTGTAAAGAGACTTTATAATGAAAATCTTGATAAATACGGGGGATTTTTAGGAAAGGAGAATATTAAAAAGATTAAAGAAAAAAAATTGAAGCTTTATGATGTGGAAAAGTTCCCGTTAAATAAAGAATTTATGCTTGATAAAAATACTTCTTATATGATAGTAAACGGACATTATAAAAACTCAATAAGCCCGTCTGATGAAATGAGCAGACATTTGAGGGATTTAAGAAAAGAGTGCATACTTCTTGCACCTTGTGTTTACGGAGTATTATTAATTTTGTTATCTGTATTTTTCGGATTTAAAAACGCCGTAAGGATTATTATTTCGCCTTTTCTGGGTGTAATTTTTTCAATCGGATTAATCTCTCTTTCAGGCGGAGAAATTAATTTATTTAATATTCTTGCTCTGTTTCTGATTACAGGATTTAGTCTGGATTATTCTATTTTCCGGCTGAACAGCTCTGCTAAATCTAAAGATGCTGTTTTTATGTCGGCTCTCTCTACCGCGTTCTCATTTCTTTTGCTTTCTTTTACCGGCTTTAAGCTTATAAGTTCGCTTGCACTGACACTGTTTTTGGGAATTACTGTTTCATATCTGCTTAGCTTGTTTATGATAAAATCAAAATCATGAATAAAAGGGCAATACATAAACAGGAGTTGGTAAATTCGCTTTCCGAAGCTCAAAAAATAGCTTTTGCTCCGCTTACTTTTCAGGCAGTGAACGCTTTGTTAGAATTAGGTATTCTAAAAGAAATTGATAGAGAACCTGCTTCGACAGAAAATATAACGGAAAAACTTGAACTTTCTAAATATACTGTAAAGACTTTGCTGGAAGTTGGCGAAGCTGCAGGAATTTTCAGAAAAGTTGAGAATAAATTTTCAATAACCAGACTCGGCGAAGCTTTTTTGTATGATGAGATGACGCGGGTTAATTTTAATTTTGTGAAAGATGTCTGCTATCTCGGAGCAGACAAACTAACACAATCTTTCAGAAACCAAAAACCGGAAGGGCTCAAGGAAATTTATCCTGATGCGGAGACAATTTACACGCATATTTCAAAGCTTCCTGAAAGAATGAAAAAAAGCTGGTATGAGTTTGACCATTATTATTCGGATAACTCATTTGATTTAGTGTATGAGATTTTAAAACCGTGCGGAAAGATTTTTGATATCGGAGCAAATACCGGAAAATTTGAGCGGGTCTGCCTTAAAAATAACCCGAATCAGGATATAACTATGATTGATTTGAAGGAGAATATTGATTATATAAAGGATAATCCTGAACTTAGGGGCTGTAAATTTTATGCCGCTAATATTTTGAATTCTGATGAGACTCTGCCTCAAATGTCCGGAGCTGTTTTGATGAGCCAGTTCTTAGACTGTTTTTCAGAAGAACAAATCATATTTATTCTAAAAAAGATTGCAAAATCAAGTGATAATAATATAAAAATATTTATTCTTGAACCGTTTATTGATATGCAGAAGTTTGAGGGAGCAAAATATTCTCTTATTTATACATCGCTTTATTTTACCCGCATGGCAAACGGATGCAGTAAAATGTATTCTAAAAAAGATATGGAAAAGATGATAGAATGCGCAGGCTGGAAGGTAAATGCTGCTTACGATAAGCTGGGAGCACATGATTATACCCTGCTGGAGTGCGTAAAAAATGGCTGAAAAATGGTTTCAGCTCTCAGAGCGCGGAGCAGGCGAAAAAAGGCTTTTATTAAGTTATTGGGCGTATAAAATTTTAGGCGCGGGTGCATTGAGATTTATTGCCTTTTTTGTCTCACTTTCTGTTTTTTTTTCAGCCAAAGAGAGGCGGGAAGCGTCTTTTAAATTTTATAAACTTATTAAAAAGCCACCCTTTATTAGCGCACTCCGCCAGTTTTTAAATTATGGAGATGCGCTGGTTGATAAATTTATATCATTCGCAGGTGATTTTGATAATAATAAGTTCATTATTGACAATATTGAAATATATAACGGCGCATTTTTTATTACGACTCATATAGGCAACGTTGAAATTTTAAGGAGTTTGATAAGTAAATTTAAGGATAAAAGGATAAATATTTTTCTGCAAGCAAATGCGTGTAAAATATTTAATAATTTTCTCCGGCGCTTTGAAATGAAAGTAAATGCCGACGTTTTTCCGGTTGAGGATATTAATCTTGAGACATCTGTTTTAATATCAGAGAGGTTAAAGGCTGGAGAATTAGTGTTTATGGCAGGCGATAGGGTTTCTGCACAGAATGATAATACTGTGTATGAGGCGGATTTTTTCTCCGAAAAAATCCGCCTCCCTCTGGGAACTTTAAAATTTGCTTTGATGATGGAGGTGCCTGTTTATTTTATTGTCTGTGCAAAAGAGGGGGCAAAATACAGAGTATCGGCTAAGAAGTTTGAAAACTATAAACAAACCAGAAAAGAAACTCTTGAAGAATTAAAAAAAGAATATGCACAATTTTTAGAAGAGTACACATTAAAATATCCTTACCAGTTTTATCATTTTTATGATATTACAAGCTGACATTGAAATATGGGTTTTTATCTGCCAGAGCTGATGATATTATTTAATTTATAGGGCTTGCTCCACAATTCTCAATAAAGCATCCTGAAATTTTCCAAAAAAATTCATCTTTACATTTCTTAATATTATGTAGCAAAAAAGGCAATTTTTTAAAACATAAATACTTTATATATATGTAAGAGATATTTAATAGAGAGAGTGAATAAAATGTTACAAACATACGATGCAATCGAAAGAAATAAAAAACCGGCAGGCAGCTT
>CALVEE010000199.1 GCA_944326495.1 Candidatus Gastranaerophilales bacterium
AAGCTGCCTGCCGGTTTTTTATTTCTTTCGATTGCATCGTATGTTTGTAACATTTTATTCACTCTCTCTATTAAATATCTCTTACATATATATAAAGTATTTATGTTTTAAAAAATTGCCTTTTTTGAAGCATTTTATTAAGAAATATTAAGACAAGTTTAAATTAATCTATAATTGTGTTATAATAAATATATCTAGGACGATTTTTTAGAGGGTTTTACACTTATGGCAGAACAAAAATTTAGAATTGGTGTCGGTTATGATATTCATGAGCTTGCTGAAAACAGAGAGCTTATAGTTGGAGGTGTCAAAATCCCTTACGAAAAAGGCTTATTAGGCCATTCCGATGCAGACGTTTTAGTACACGCAATAATAGATTCTCTATTAGGTGCGCTGGCAATGGACGATATCGGCTCTTTATTTCCAGATACTGACGACAGATTTAAGGATGCAAACAGCCTTACCCTGCTAAAAATTGTTTGTGACAAAGTCCAGCAAGAGGGCTATTGGATAAATAATATTGATACTAATATTATTGCCCAGGAGCCCAAAATGATGCCATATATTTCTAAAATGAAAGCGACTTTAGCTCCTGTATTAGGCCTTGACAGCACTGATATTTCAATTAAAGCAAAAACAAAAGAGCATCTGGATGCTGTCGGACAAAAGCTTGCTATTGAAGCGCATGCGGTCGTCTTGCTTGAAAGAATCGGCGGATAAAAAAAGAGCCAAAAGGCTCTTTTTTATTTCAAAGCAACTGTCATATCAGCTTCTATACAGACTTTACCGTTAACATATCCTGTTCCGTGGCTCTTGCAGATAGGCCCTTTGGCTTTAATTAGTTCAATAACCATATCAAACCTGTCACCCGGTCTTACGATATTTTTAAACCTTACATTATCAACACCTGCATAAAGAGTTAATTTACCTTTGTATTCAGGAAGGCACATAAGAACAGGAGCAGAACATTGTGCCAGCGCTTCAAGCTGTAAAACTCCCGGCATTACAGGATTACCCGGGAAATGCCCCTGAAAAAATTCCTCGTTCATAGTAAGGTTTTTGTATCCCTTAGCATATTTGCCCGGAATACATTCTGTAATCCTGTCAACAAGTAAAAATGGATATCTATGCGGTATCATTTCCATAATCTGCATTGTATCAAATGATAAAATTTCACCTTCTTTGATTTCTTCTGTCATAAATCTCTCCTTTATATTTTAACCAACTTGTTTTTCAATATTTGTGCAACTTTCGCATGAACAGCATGTCCGGCTTCTTTTGCAAGAATTTGAACTCTCATGTTCAAAGGCGAAACTCCCGTTAAATAAAAATCCCCGATTAAATCCAGAATTTTATGCTTAACCGGTTCTTTTTCAGACCTTAATTCCGTAGTAAAACCTTCATCCTTAAGTCCTACTGTATTATCAATCGTAACCCCTTTTGCAAACCCGAGCATCTGGAATTTCTTCAAATCCTTATAAAAACCGAAAGTTCTTGCCTCTATTATTTCTTCAAGGTTTTTATTATCCATTGTAACCCATCTTTCAGTCAAATCCGGATGATCATAATTAACAGCATAAGTAATCCTGAGCTCTTTATCCGGAACAACAATAAGACTCGTCTTACCGTTTAGGTAATAAACAGGCTCTTCTATCGTATATAAATCCCTATTTACCCCCTCAATACCGGCTTTCCTGAATAACTCAACCCATACCTTAGAGCTTCCGTCAAAAATCGGCATTTCTACTTCTGAAAGGTAAACATCGATTGAATCAATTCCGCATATAGCACACGCTGCAACAAAGTGTTCGCAAAGCATTACCTTATACTTGTAATCTCCAAGCAAAGTCCGGTGCTCTTTACTGCATAATGTTACACAATGTTCTGTTGAGTACAAATTTTCAATACAGACATCAAAAGGTTTATCCGCGCCTTTAGAAAAAATCCGGATTTTGCCGCTCGAGGAAGGCTTAATCGTCACTTCACAGAGCTTATTTTTCATAAGCCCTTTCCCTGATGTCTTTATCTCTGTCTTAATTGTACCCATATTATACCTTTGTCCTGTCGGTTACCCCTTTACCCCTTCATTAACCCCCTCTTCAAAAGAGCGTAAAAGAGGTTCATATTTTTTGAATTTCGCAATCAAATCGCCGGCATCTTTCATGATTTTTAACTGCTTAATAAATTCTTTTCTCGGAACAGCCGGAGCACCTACAACAATTGATTTAGCAGGGAAACTCTTAGTAACGCCGGCTTGAGCAGCGATAATAGTATCGTCTCCTATCTTGATATGGTCTGCAAGTCCTGCCTGACCTGCGATTACAACTCTATCTCCGATTACGCAGCTTCCTGCAATACCTACTTGAGAAACAATCATACATCCTTTTCCGATACGACAGTTATGGCCAATCATAACTAAATCATCAATCTTAGTATTATCGCCGACTACGGTATTTTCAATAGTTCCTCTGTCTATTGCAGTATTAGCGCCAATCTCTACATTATTACCTATAACAACAGATCCGATTGACGGAATTTTGAATATAACCTGTTCAACATCATTTTCCCTGATTTCACCGTCTTTTCTTGCCTGCTCAATATTATTCGGATTCTCTGTAACAAAACTGAAACCGTCTGCTCCAAGAGACACACCGTGATGAAGAATAACTTCATTACCGACTTTAACTCTGTCACCGATGCAGACTGCAGGATGGAAAAAGCATTTATTACCGATTACAGCCCCATTCCCGATATAGCAATTTGCTAAAATCTTTGTATTATCACCAATCTGTGCATTTTCACCAACTACAACATTAGCCCCCAGAGAAACATTCTCGCCGATTTTTGCAGACGGATGAACTGTCGCCGTCGGATGAATTCCTGAATTAACATGCGGTTCTTCATAAAACATTGTTATAAGCTTCATCATAGCTAAACGCGGACGCTCAACTTCTATAGTTGAAAAACCTTCTATATTTACCCCCAGAGGAACAAGCGCAGCTAAAGCTTTTGTATTCGATAAATTTGCAATCTCTTCTTCGCCTAATGCAAGAGCCAGAGTATTTTCATCAGCCAACAAAGGCGGTGCAATTTTAGTAATCGCAACATCTTTAGCTTTTGAAAGCATTCCGCCCGTAATTTGTGCAATCTGTTCCAATGTGAAAGTTTTCATAAATACACTCCTTATATCTATCCTAAACACTTATTTATTATATTTGTAGTAGATTTTCCTTGAACAAAATCAATAAACTCTACCTTGATATTATTTCTTAGAACCACATCCCTTTCGGGCAGTGTTTCCAAGGTATAATCTGCACCTTTTGTATAAATATCCGGCTTAATTGCTTCCAGTAATTTTGCCGGAGACTTCTCTTCAAATAATACCACATAATCAACATATAATAAAGCATTTAATATTTCAGCTCTATCTTGTTCATTATTAATAGGTCTTTCAGGACCTTTGATAAGTTTTACAGAGTTGTCTGAATTAAGCATTACTATAGAATAATCAGCTAATGATTTTGTTTTTTTTAGATAAC
>CALVEE010000200.1 GCA_944326495.1 Candidatus Gastranaerophilales bacterium
AATACCGACTTGAGAAACAATCATACATCCTTTTCCGATACGGCAGTTATGACCAATCATAACTAAATCGTCAATCTTAGTATTATCTCCGACAACGGTATTTTCAATAGTTCCTCTGTCTATTGCAGTATTAGCGCCAATCTCAACATTATTACCGATAACAACAGAGCCGATTGACGGGATTTTGAATATGACCTGTTCAACATCATTTTCTCTGATTTCACCGTCTTTTCTTGCCTGCTCAATATTATTCGGGTTCTCTGTAACGAAGCTGAAACCGTCTGCTCCTAGAGAAACACCGTGATGAAGAATAACTTCATTACCGACTTTTACTCTGTCACCGATGCAGACTGCCGGGTGGAAAAAGCATTTATTGCCGATTACAGCCCCGTTTCCAATATAGCAATTTGCTAAAATCTTTGTATTGTCACCAATTTGTGCATTTTCACCAACTACAACATTCGGTCCCAAAGATACATTCTCACCGATTTTTTTTTTTTTTTTAACCGTTGCTGTCGGATGAATTCCCGAGTTAACATGCGGTTCTTCATAAAACATTGTTATTAATTTCATCATCGCTAAACGCGGACGCTCAACTTCTATAGTTGAAAAACCTTCTATATTTACTCCCAGAGGAACAAGTGCAGCTAAAGCTTTTGTATTCGATAAATTTGCAATCTCTTCTTCGCCTAATGCAAGAGCAAGAGTATTTTCATCAGCCAGCATAGGCGGCGCAATTTTAGTAATCGCAACATCTTTAGCTTTAGAAAGCATTCCGCCCGTAATTTGTGCAATCTGTTCCAATGTGAAAGTTTTCATAATACACTCCTTATATCTATCCTAAACACTTATTTATTATATTCGTAGTAGATTTTCCCTGAACAAATTCAATAAACTCTACCTTAATATTATTTCTTAGAACCACATCCCTTTCCGGCAGTGTTTCCAAGGTATAATCCGCCCCTTTTGTATATATATCAGGCCTTATAGCTTCCAGCAATTTTGCCGGAGACTTCTCTTCAAATAATACCACATAATCAACGTATAATAAAGCATTTAATATTTCAGCCCTGTCCCGCTCGTTATTAATAGGCCTTTCATCGCCTTTTATAAGCTTTACGGACTTATCGGAATTAAGCATTACAATAGAAAAATCCGCCAGTGACTTTGTTTTTTGAAGATACCTTACATGCCCGACATGCAGAATATCAAAACACCCGTTTGTAGCAGCAAACGTTTTACCTTCCGCCTGTCCTTTTCTTACAATATTAATAATCTCTTCCTGTGAAACCAATCTGCCCAAATTACTTCTGCCCCCTGTAGTTTTCCAGTGCTATTTGAATAGAGTCTTTTACCCGTTCAAACTCATCTGCCTCTGTACGCAGAAATATCTTTTTTTCTACAGGCATTTTTTTAGGCAAAACTCCGATTTTTTCGGCAAAATGTTTAGCCTTTTTCATTTTTCTATCTGTAGGTCTAATTGTAATGTTACTTGTTATTTTCTTGATATTCATTAAAACAACCCCATCTCTATAACTCTTTTACAAATTCTTACTGTATTTAAAGCCGCCCCTATTCTAAGGTTATCGGCAACACACCACAGAGAAATTCCGTTATTAAATGCAAGATTTTTTCTTATCCTACCAGCAAAAACAGGATTAACTCCGCTTGCGTCCCTTGTTGTCGGGAACTCATAATTCTCAGGATTATCTATAACCTTAACCCCGTAAGCGTTTGACAAAATTTCTCTTACCTCTTCCGGCGTTACAGTCTTTTCGAATTCTATATCAACCGCCTCGCTATGACCGTTAAATACAGGAACCCTGACAGCAGTGCAGGAAATTTTAGTATTTTCATCAAGATGAAGTATTTTTCTTGTCTCATTTACAACCTTCATCTCTTCTTTTGTATAGCCGTTATCACAAAATACATCAATCTGCGGTATTACATTAAATGAAATCGGTTTTTTAAAACATTTATTTTCAAAAGTTTTACCTTCAAGATTTGCAATCGTATCATCCCTAAGTTCGTTTATAGCAGCAAGCCCTGCTCCAGATACTGCTTGATAAGTCGATACAATAAGAGTCTTAAGCCCGAAACTCTTTAAAGGTTCTAAAACCAGCATCAATTGAGATGTTGAACAATTAGGATTCGCAATAATTCCCTTATGTTTTCTTAAATCCTCATCATTTACCCCTGCAATTACAAGCGGTACATCATCGTCCATCCTGAAAGCAGACGAGTTATCAATAATAACACCGCCGCGCTTAACAATTTCAGGCGCAAACAGTTTGCTGGTCGAAGCTCCTGCCGATGCCATAACTATATTTATCCCGTCAAAAACTTCCGGCTTAGCTTCTTCTACTGTGTATTCTCTGCCTTTAAATGTAATTTTTGAACCGGCGCTTCTTGCGCTCGATAAGAATTTTATATCTTCAAACTCAATTCCGAGCTCGTCAGTAATCTTTGTAATCTCTCTTCCGACAACGCCTGTCGCACCTAAAACAGCTATTCTTGGCTTTTTCATCAACTCTCCTTACAGTATATTTTCTAGTCCGTACACAAAATCTTTGTTTTTATACGTATGTCTTACAGCTCTTAAAACCCCGTCCATATAACATTCTCTATTCATAGAGTCATGTCTTATTGTTAAAATCTGTCCGCTTGAGCCGAATATAACCTCTTGAGATGCAATATAACCGGGCATTCTGACAGAATGAATATGAATGTTGTTATAAGAATTTCCGCCGCGCGCCCCCTCAATAGTTTCAACCTCCTGACAATTACCCGATGTAAAATCAGAATTCTCTTTAGACATCATAAGAGCTGTCTTAACAGCAGTTCCCGAAGGCGCGTCCTTCTTCTGGTTATGATGAAGTTCAATGATTTCAGCATTCTTAAAATACTTAGAAGCCATCTGCGCAAATTTCATCATTAAAACCGCACCAGTAGAAAAATTAGGCGCAATCAGACATCCGGTCTTAGCTGCTTCCGAGAGTTTCTTTAATTCATCAATCTGCTCATCGGTTAAACCTGTCGTACCAATAACTATATTAATATTGTTATTCAAACAATAAAGCGCATTCTCATAAATGGATTTCGGCTGGGTAAAATCTATCAAAACATCGATTTCAACGGAATTTTTAGCGTCCATGATTGTAGCAAATTCACCGTCTTTAATATCAATTTTTGCAGCAAGCGTCATATCATGAGCTTCATTAACAGCCTTAACAACTTCCTGCCCCATTTTTCCGTTTGCACCGCAAACCGCAATCTTAATCATAACCACCCCTCCTGAGAGTCATCAAAGATTATACAATAAACATAAAAAAGATAAAATACAACTTTAATTAAAAATCGCGCCGTATAATATTACGGATTAGCCTAAAATTAATAAAACTAAATTTTAGTTTAATTTTATTAAGAAGTTTTTCAAGACCATTTCATCATCCGGGGTTATACCGATAAATTTAAAAATAATAAGCTGCTCACCAAAATGCTCTTCTTCTCCGGACTTTTCCCGAACAAATTTTGTCTCGACAGTCATTTTCCCGTCGGGAAAATTAATCAAAGTATCTTTTGGAAGTTCAAGGGTGAGAATTCCTGAAAGCTTTTTGTAAATACTTGAAACAGAATCCTTGGTATAATACGAAATTCCGCCGAGTGAAAGGTCATAAGTTGTTGCATTTATTGTAAACCCGTCATTGAATTTTATACTTACCGGAAGTTCAACGAGTTTTCTTGAACTGTTTCTAAGTTGAATAAAATCCCATACCTTTGGAATACTTACTTCATATAATACCTCTCTTAGTGACATATTTGTGTCGATAAGAGTTACTTTAGTTTTGTAAACACCATCAGTTGTAAAAACATTCAATTCAGCCGGAATTTTCTTTTTAGGCTTATCAAATTTAACCGGTGTGGGAGCTGCAAAATAACATTCTTTATTATCCATAAAACGCAGAGATACAGTTTCTTTTTTTCTTGCGCCGTTATGTACATAAATCAAATATATCTTTGTTACATTAGAATCTCGTAAAATGTTATGCTGCATATCATACCTCTCTTTATATATTATATTATCATATAAAACATCTTATAACAACTTTTAATAAAAACTTGACTCAAAAAGCTAAAAACAGTACAATCATATAGATATGTGCAGAATTGGGGCAATAAAATCTAAGCGGAAGTTACACCCGTCAATCGCGTTAAAGCTCATGAGGAGTCAGCAGGAAGGACATGATGATTCCGGCTTTGCTTTTGTAATGCAGGATATGGGGGGATTATTTGAAAATTATAAGGATCTGCCTCTTTTATCAATGGCTGCAACTGTCGAGGGGACAAGGCTTGCTGAAGATATCTTAAGAGAACTCGGGTTTTCAAGGGTTATGCAGTGGTCGCCGGATATTAACAACCGGAAAGGTTTGAAAATTGAGGCAATGCCTAATTATATGTTTGAAGTTCTGCAGTATCCTAAAAGTTATAAACACGCGACAAAAGAGGAAAAAGAGGAGTTACTTATTGATACTGCAATAAGGCTTAGAAAAACTTTAGAGGAAACTAATTCCGGGTTTATTTACTCTTTTTGGCCGGATGTTTTAACTCTTAAAGAAATCGGAAGCCCCAGAGATATAGGAACTTATTTTAATCTCTGGGAGGGTAATAAGGATTTGACAGCTAGTATTATAACTGCCCAATGCAGACAGAATACGAATTATGATATTGTAAGATATGCAGCGCATCCGTTCTTTTTAGAAGGATATACAGGGCTTGTTAACGGCGAAAATACTTTTTATGAAAAGAACAGAGATTATCAGGAGAGGCTTTATAAGGGATATATAGGGTTTGAATCGGACTCACAGTGTTTATTATATACACTGCATTATATTAATAAAATCCTAAAATGGCCGTTGAAGTATTTTAAACATACAATAACACCGCTTTCTTATGATGAGATTATTCAAAGAGAGGACAGCGAAATTTTACTAAGAATAAAGGCCTCTTTAGCAAATCTGGAGATAAACGGGCCTAATACGTTTTTAGCCGTAACTCCGGACAAGGAATTGCTTTGTGTATGCGACTCAAAGAAATTACGGCCGGTTGTTATAGGAAAAGACGATGATACGGTAATTATGACATCAGAAGTTGCAGGGATTAATGACTTAATGCCGGATAGAGATATCACACAGGATATTTATCCCAATGAGCATGAAACAATAGTAGTAAAGGACGATTTAACAATAGAAAGATGGCAGCAGTAAAAGTAAATGAAATTCATAAAAACGATTTACCTTGGATTATAGAATATGATGAATCCAAGTGTATTCAATGCGGAAAGTGCGTAGCAGCCTGCTCTTTTAATGCAATAAGACCGGCGGTAGAGCTTAGGAAGTCTAACTCTATAACTAATAAGGGAAAAACAGAACGCGTCCTTGTAATAAAGCAGAATATTTCTCTTGATAATTATTGCCGCGGCTGCGGAATGTGCGCAAATGTCTGTCCTAATGGCGCAATCAAGGCTGTCAGAAACAGAGATGACAAATATTCTGTTGTATATAGAGCAGTAAAAGCAGACTCTTTCAAAAAAGGCGGACGCTCTAACCTGAATACTGAGGGACGTACATTAGATAAAATAAAAATCGGAAGAATTTCGCAGATGACAGACCCGTCTTTAGATGCACAGAGACATACTTTTGAGTTAAGGACTCCATTTGGCAGGGTATTAAAGGCTGATAAACTAAATTTTGGCAAAGAAGGTGAAGCTCTTATTGAGACCTCAAAACTTCCGCCTAACAGATGGATTTATCCGGTAATCTTCGGCGATATGTCCATCGGAGCTGTATCCTGGCGCATGTGGGAAGCAATGGCAATTGCAACAGCTTATTTAAACGAAGTTATGGGAATTCCAATCCGTATGTGTACAGGAGAAGGCGGAATTCCTACAAAACTTCTAAAATCACGTTATGTAAAATATATGATTTTACAAATAGCTTCCGGACACTTTGGCTGGAACAGGATAATTAAAGCAATGCCTGATATGACCGAGGATCCGGCAGGAATTCTGATTAAAATCGGGCAAGGGGCAAAACCGGGTGACGGCGGGCTTTTGCTTGCAAGCAAAGTCGCAAGATATGTTCAGGAAATAAGAGGGGTGCCTAAGGCTGATTTACTTTCACCGCCGACACATCAGGGATTGTATTCGATAGAAGAGAGCGTTCAGAAAATGTTTCTTTCTATGAATGCGGCCTTTAATTTTAAAGTACCGGTTGCAATCAAGGTTGCCGCATCCGTTACGAGCGTTTCTGTTTATAATAATCTTTTGCGCGATCCATATAATATTGTAGGCGGTTTTTTCCTTGATGGACTTGCTGCAGGAACAGGTGCTGCGCATGAAATTTCTTTAAATCACACAGGACACCCGATTACGTCTAAGCTTAGAGACTGCTATCTTGCGGCTGTTCATCAGGGACGGCAGGGAGAAATTCCTCTGTTTGCAGGCGGCGGCTTAGGGCAGAGCGGAAGCTTCGCAGCTGACGCTTTTAAGCTTATTTGTCTCGGCGCAAACGGTGTGTTTACAGGAAGAATGCTTATGGAGATTGCAGGATGTGTGGGAAGCGATACCGGAAAATGTAATGCCTGCAATACAGGTCTTTGTCCGGCAGGAATTGCAGCTCAAAACGATAATCTTGTAAAAAGACTTGATGTTGATAAAGTCGCTCAAAACCTTGTAAACTACATTCTTGCAACAGATATAGAACTCAAAAAACTCATGGCGCCGATTGGCTGTTCATCACTTCCTATCGGACGTTCTGATGCATTAATTACTGTAGATAAACATATTTCAAACAGACTTGATATACAATACGGATGCTGATTTTATGACTTGCAAAATTAAAACATTAAATAACAATAACAGAATGTCGACTCAAGAGCTTCTTCAAACTATTAGTAGAAAAATTGAAGAAGGTGTAACAGATTTTGAAATTGATGCCTGCGGACAGCACGATATAGGCGGATCTTGCTGGTCAAAGGAGGGGAAACCCTTAAAATTTACTATCACTAATCCCGGACAGAGAGTCGGGGCAATGGCAATGGACGGCACAAAAATAGTGGTAGAAGGTTCTGCCCCTGCTGATGTCGGCTGGCTTAATTCCGGCGGGGAAATTGTTGTTAAAGGAGACGGCGGGGACACATCCGCTCATTGTGCCGCCGGCGGTAAAATTTATATCGGAGGCCGCGTTGGAACACGCTCCGGAGCGTTAATGAAACATGACCCCAAGTTTGAGCCGCCGGAATTCTGGGTTCTTAAAAATACCGGCTCATTCAGTTTTGAATTTATGAGCGGCGGAATTGCCGTAGTATGCGGTGATGGTTGCGGGGAGCTGCCGTCTGTTCTCGGAAACCGCTCCTGTGTCGGTATGGTCGGCGGGGTTGTCTATGTAAGAGGTAAGGTCGAAGGGCTTGCAAATTGTGTTGAAAAAGTTAAGCTTGATAAGCTGGATAAAGATTTTTTGAAATCCGGCATGGAGTTATTTTTAGAAAAAATCGGACGCTTGGAACTTAAAGATGAGCTTTTGGATTTTTCTAAGTGGGTAAAGATTATTCCGCTTCCAAAGGAATTAAAAGAAAAGAAAATTAGTGTAAAAGAATTTAAAGAAAAAGAATGGTTCAAAGAGGGTCTATTTGGTGATTTAGTTGAAGATGACGGTGCTGTTTATGAGCTTGCTCAAACCGGAGATGGCAGATTAAGGAAGCCTGTCTGGGATGAGAAATTATGTGTCGGGTGCGATTTATGCCTCTCTAATTGTCCGCAAAAAGCTGTTATAAAAGAAGATAAAACATATAAATCTGTTGATGAAAAATGCATAGGATGCGGGATTTGTTCAGCCGTCTGTCCGAGAGAGGCCTGGAGAATGGTTTAGCCAGTCATAAAGATTTCTGATTTCTGCATAATTGAAATCTTTAAGAATGCAAGGAGTGTCGAGGTTTTCGTTTATCGGATTTATATTAATTTCCCCGTTAGTATAAACCGCGGAATAGTTTTTGTTTTCATTTACGCAATACGGAACTTTAACGGTTTTTTCCCTGCATAAATATGCAAGCCCGTGAACCCTGCATATTATCGGACGATAGGGGTAAATAGAACATTTTCGGTTAACAAGAAACGGGCAGACTCCGCCCCGGGTCATTTTCTTAATATTTTCCTGCACGGTTTTTTTCATTTGATTATCAAGCGCAATGTATCCCTTAATTACATATTGAAGCTCCACATCAGACATTGGATAATCTCCTTTTTCACAGCAGGAAGAACAGCCGATTTTACAGCAGATAAAATCTTTGTATTCTTCAAAATACCCCTTAAGCTTTAAATCAAGCTCCTGCAAGAATTTCTCGTAATCCAAGGATTATCTTTTCCCCCAGATTTTTGCCCAAAAACTTTTAGAAGGATGGCTTTCAAGCTGTTCAATTCTTTGGGTTAATTCTTTATTATGTTCAAGAAGCTCCTTAACCTGTTTTGCAAGAATTTCATTATCCCGTTTATAACCGCCTGCTTCCACGAGCCTGTTTACCATATCAGAATTCTTAATATCATCGCTGATTTTTTTAGCAACCGCTTCTGCAAGCATCTGGAGTGTTTGAGATGAAACATCGAGAGTAAAACTCTTGCCCTGAGGTATAACTTCAGGCTGTGTTTCCTCTTTTACTGCAACTTCTGTAGATGTTTCTGCCTCTTGAGAGTCATTATTATTATTCAAAAGCTCGCTTACCATAATCGGCTGTACCGGCTGCGACGGTTCTTCATACTTTTCAACTTTTGCCTCCATCCTGCCGAGCTTTGTAATAATCTGTTCGTCGCTGTAGCCTTGAGCTTTTAGAGAAATTCCTTTCTTAATCTTTTCGAGAGCTAAATCGTCATAAAACTCAAGCCCGTCCTCATCCTCATAAATTGATTCAATCTTCCAGTCCTCTAAAAACAAATCAAGCGAATGCCTGTCAATATAATAGTTTTCTGTATTCAAACTTTTTAAAATCATTTCCCTGTTAAACATCCGCCTATCCTCTTTTTCTATACTCCTAAATACCAATCTTAGCGTTTCATTAAGCGTGCCATATCCCGTTCCTGTGTCTTTTTCGTGATAGCTTCGCGTTTGTCATATATTTTTTTACCCTTTGCTAACCCCAGCTCTATTTTAGCAAAACCATGAGATAAAAACAATTCTAAAGGAATAATTGTTACACCATCTTTTTTTACTTTATCAAGCATTTTTAAAATCTCACGTTTTTGCAGGAGCAATTTCCTCACCCTGTCAGGTTTGTGATTAAATCTATTTCCCTGCTCATACGGAGAGATATGCATTCCGTATAAAAATACTTCACCGTCTTCAATTTTTGCAAACGAGTCTTTAAGATTAACTGTTCCTTTGCGGATAGATTTAATTTCATTTCCTGTAAGAACAATTCCGGCAACAAATTTATCAAAAATCAAAAAATCATGAAATGCTTTTCTGTTTGTAGATACGACTTTTTTATCCATAGATGTATTATAGAAGAAAATAAAAAGTTTGTATAGTTATTTTCCTACCTAAATCAGGATTTGCGTGCCGAGCATAATTCTATGAGAGTCTTTTGCAGCGTCATTCTGGCAGAATACATAATTCAGGATAAGCCTTAAGCCCTGCCCTTTGATAAAATAGTTTAAACCAACAGAATATTCCCTCTGATTATTATGTGCAATTTCTCTGTTCGGGTCAAATTCATCATACCTTGCAAGGATTTGGAGTTTCTTTGTGAGCATATAACCTAATGTTGCATAAAAACCGCTTGCATGGGTATCAACAGAATAACCGGCAGGGCCGTTGTATCCGTTAGCCTGTGCCCATTCAAAATTAGCCATAAAACGTTTGTAATCATATTGTATATGGGCGCCTACGACGCAGAAGTTATTATTTCTGTGTCCGGCATCCATGCTTCCGCCGATAAGCAGTTTACCATATTTTCCGTCGGTTTTGCCAAGCGGCTTCAAGTCAACTCTGCCAATGAATTCAGCTCCGGGGAAAAATTCCTGAAAATAAGTATCAGACGAATAAACACCGAAATCATAGTCAACAAGACTGTAATCCCCGCTAATCCTTGCGCCGAGCTTACGAACAGTTCCGAAGTTTCTTGAAATCTGTGAGCGCGCTAAAAACGGCAGTACAAACGGGCCGTAAGCTCCTTCCATACCGACCGGGGGACGGGTGTGCCCAACCATAATTCTGTGATGCGGAATTTTGTTTGTTGCAATATACATATCTGCAAACAAGTTTTGTATAACATTTCTCTCTGAATACGGTGAAATATTAATCATTACGCGGAAATCACCGTTATTATTCTTTAAAAATCCGTCATAGCCGACATTGATTGTATTAATGTCATAATGGTTTGTTGTGTGTTCAGAGCCCATCGAGCCTTCTGTAAACTGCAAGCCGATATCACCGTTATAGCCTGCCCAGAGCTGTGTTCTGTCCCAGATAGAATTCTCATCAAATTTGTGGGTTAATACATCTTTTAAAAGATAAGTCGGGGCGTCATATTTATCAACCTCAAGATGATAAACATCCTGAAGCTTTTCTTTTAAAGTTTTTTCTTGCGGAACCTCATTTGAAGATACCGATACAGCCTGCGGAGTATTGTCTGCAAGCTTTAGCTCATATTCATCATCAAGAATATCTTCCAAAACAATTTCTGCAAAATCATCATCTTTTTTTTGCTGATTTTGAGCAGCCCGAACCGGAGTAATTAATATTAGTGCTAATATTGCCAGTAAAATCTTTTTTTTCATAACTACATTCTATATATCTTAAAAAGAAAAGACCAATCTTCCAGAAAGACCGGCCTTTTCTTTATTATTAATAATTAATTCTGCTGTCTGTGTTCTTCTCTTAAATATGCTGTCCAGAATAACAGAACAACAAATACAAAAGCTCCAACGATGTTACCTAAAGTTACCGGTATTAAGTTGTGAACAAAGAAACCTTTCCAGGTTAAAGTTGCTAACTGATCCGGAGTCATACCGGAAGCTGCAACAATTGATGGAAAATGTTTCATTAAAATACCGTTAGGTATAAAGAACATATTTGCGACACTGTGTTCATAGCCTGATGCAACGAATGTCATAATCGGGAAGAATATTGCAAATATTTTACCAATTACACGCTTAGAAGTTGAAGCCATAAAGATAGCCAAACAAACCAGCCAGTTACAAAGAATGCCTCTAAAGAAAGCTTCTCCGAAACTTAGATTAATTTTAGAAAACGCTGTCTGCATAGCAGTAACACCAACCGCGTCACCGCCGTTGTGCCCCATTCCTGCACCGTAGATTAAGCCTGCAAGCAAAATTGAACCTAAAAAGTTTGCAATATAAACAACAGTCCAGCTTCTTAGAAGTTTCCACAAGCTTATTTTCTTTTCTAATACTGCAAAAGTCATCATAACGTTACCGGTAAACAGTTCAGCACCGGTTAATGTAACTAACATCAAGCCTGTTGCAAATGTCATAGCGCCGATAAGCTTTGTAAATCCCCAGCCCATATTTGAATCACCGGTCATAACTGTTAAAGATACCTGCGCGCCAAATGCGATAAATGCACCTGCTGCTATTGCTAAAGTAAACATTTTTGTTTTACTATAGTCAGCCTTGCCTGTCATAACCTTATCACTTATTTCGTGAACAGTATCACTTGGCGTAAGACTGTCAATTGTAGAAATTACTTTTTCTTCTTCCATTTTCCTTTCTCCTGTGAAATTATTTTTATTTTCGGGCAATAAAAGCCAAACATTGAATTTCAACGAACTCAAAATTCATGCCGGCTAAATGCTTTTACTATTTATATTTAAAATCTTTTAATGTTCTTATTTTTTAGACATTCAACTTCTTAAAAAAAGAAGTTTTGTTTAAGTCCTTATTGATAATATCACCTGAAAAAAATGATTGCAAGAGGTAAACTTATTACTTTAAACCAAACTTAAATATAATTGTATTTTGTAGAAATATACATACTAATCATAACCATACCGGCTATTAAAAAATTAATCCCCGCAAGAACACCTATAACCCATAACGCACTGGATGGAAGTGCTGTCAGAATTATTAATCCTAAAATAAACTGCATAATCCCTACTAAAATCCCTGCCCACCAAAAATAAAGAATTTTTCTGGTCTGGATTGCAAACGCTGTTGAAGAGATGCTTTCCAAAATGAAATATATACCAATAATGCTTGTAATAAGTATTAAACTGAATACCGGAGCCAGAAACAGAAAAATACCAGTTACAACGAGCAGAATTCCTATAAGCATATTCAAGATAAAATGTCTTGAATAATTACGGGTTATAAACGCATTAATAGTTTTGTATCCGCCATATATAATAAACGACAGACAAAGCAAAAGACCGAATGTGATAGTTGTAAGCTTTGGTAATATCAGCATTAGAATTCCAAGAACTGCAAGTAATATTCCTTCAACAAGTACAAAACTCAAAAATTTTTTCTCTGTCATAAAATTTCTCCTTTGATAATAGAATACTGTTTTAACTTTTTTTTTACACCGCCAACCGGAGAATAAATATTGCAAAAGATTAGTTATTATTGTAAACTTATATTACGAAATAATTCAGAATAGAAAAATGATATTAATTAAAACCCCGAAAAAAGAGAAGAGAGTAAAATTAAAAGGTGCTGTTCAAATAAACAGCAACAGCTATTTTGTATGCACAGACAGCGAAGGGAAAACTTTTCTTAATACCGGCAGGGATGAAAAACTTCAAAAATATCTTTTAAAAAATATGCTTGCCTTAAACCCTGAAATAAAAGCTTTACTAAAAAAATACAATATAAAACCCGAAATACATACTAAAACACTAAAAGAATTATCAGACGGACATATGAATGAAACCTGTAAGGTTGCTATAGGAGTTTATTCGGTTTTATCGGAGAATTTACGTAAAGAAATTGACAAATTTGCTCTAAAAGAAGCTTCAATGCTTCATGATTTAGGCAAAGTGCTAATTCCGGCTAAAATTCTTAATAAACCGGCTAAATTAAATATAAAAGAGCGTGAAATAATGAATATCCATTCAGTCTTAGGATATGAACTGTTAAAAACTCAAAACATTTCACCTCAAACACTTGAGCTTGTAAAATACCATCACCAGAACCTTAAACATTCCGGCTATCCTGCTCTTGAAAATGAACAGATAAAATTTTCTATTGGCATCCAAATTGTTTCTATTTCCGACAAATACAGTGCTTTAAGAGAAGCAAGGGTTTACAGAAAGCGCTTAAGCCGGCTTGATGCCTTGCTTATTTTATATAAAGAAGTAAGAGAAGGCAAAATTTTACCAGAGGTCTATAACGCTCTGGTAAAATATGCTCAAATGTTTGATAAATAGGAAAACCTACCAGTTATAAGCATCCTCAAGCATTCCGTTATCATTAAAATGCAATGAGCTGTATTTAACTTCTTCCCCTTTTTCATCTAATTCAGTTAAGCTGAATGATTGCGGCCTCATATCTTTGTTGAACCATACTTCTTTAACATTGTCATTCGATTTTAATTCAACACATCCGTCACCGTCTTCATAATATTGGGTAGTTTTTGTCCTGCCTTCGCCAAAATCTTCAACAATTTTCTGGCTGTTTCTATCTTCAAAAGTTATTTCTTTATTTTCGGTTTTAACTTTTTTCAAACTTCCGTCCGGATTGAAAAACGCTGTTGTTTCGCCGTCATTTATTACGTTCTTTTCAATCGCGCCGTTTGAATAATAGCTCTTTTCGCCATTATGACCTTTCAAATCAATTTGAGGAATGTATTTTTCAGCCGGAGAAAGTTCTTTATCTTCAAACTTTTCATGTCCGAGCGCATTCGGCATAGTTATTGTTTTTGTCCGGCTGGCTGAAACCAAACTGCCATTATAAAAAGAAGCTCTTGTGCATACAGACTTCATAGGAGTCAAATCTTTATGCTCATAAAACTCAAGCGGGCGTTTGTCTTTATCCAAAGTTACCCCTAAGTAATATTTATCGCTGTCATAATCTATGCGGTATTGACGGTCCTGGTTATCTTTTGAAACGGTCACTTCACCATCTTTGCTGCTTTTAGATAAAGATGAATACTCGTCTTTTCCATCCTGCCAGTTTGTTGTATGAATTAGTTTGCCGTCTTTTGAAGAATATTCTCCAATCCAGCTGCGGCCTGTATATTTTCCGTCTTCTATATCATTTTCTTGTACTTTAATAATGTTTCCGCTGTTTTTATCAATAACTTTTACAGTAGAGATAAGATTTTCGTCATTCTCATCCGGGATATAAACAGTTCTTGTTTTATCATCTTCCTTAACGATTGAATTTAATTTACCTTCTGAATTATATATTCTTTCGCCTTCTATTTCTTCTTCCGGCTTATAAATCAAATCTAAAGGCTGTATTTCGTCTAATTTTTCAGCTTTATCAATTAAATTTAAATTATAAGAAGCTAAAGCCTGAATTCCATCAAGGCTCACCGGCTCTTTATTTTCCGGAATACTTTTTTCAACCGGTGCTTCTTCTGATTTAAAAGCCGGCCTTGAGACAAAATTTAATGTACTTAATCCATTTACCCTAATCATATTTCTTTCTCCGTAATAAAATACTACACATTTATATTAAATCAAAAATAAAAATAAATTTGTCAAATTATAAAGAAATGTTAAGCCAGCTTATCTTGACTAATTATTCTATCCGGCGTAGAGTGAAGTTAAGGAGGAAAATATTATGTATCAGGTCTATATTGATAAACCGTCATATTTTGAACCGGATATGGCAGGAGAATTTAAAGATTTAGAAAGCGCTGAAGCGTTTGCTAAGAATGAAAAAGCTTCTGACAGCGATGTCTCTTATGAAATCAAAGAAACAAACGGTTGTTTTAACAGCTACGGTGAGCTTATTGCAACTGTTGTAAGGCGCGGTTAAGCTTTATTTCTTTTATTCCGGAGTTTTTGCTGGGTTTTAAATATAAACTGTTTTATTGTTGAATAGTATCCTACAGCAAGAACAAGAGATGCTGCAACCCAGGCAATAGGGCCTGCGAAGAATACGCCGTAATAGCTTATTCTGACTGCTAAAAATACTGCTGCAAATGAGCGCATCATAAGTTCTCCGACAGCTGCTAACATCGGTATCATAGCTCTTCCTAAGCCTTGCAGGGCATTTCTGTAAATAAATATCTGGGCAAGGAAGAAGTAGAATAGTGAGCTTATGAATAAGTAATCATGAGCAATCTTAACCACATGCTCATTCCCGCTTCCGACAAAAATCCTTACGAAATGCCCGCCCCAGAAATGCATTATAAAAGCCATAAATATGCTTAAACCAACATTTATCAAAGAAGCCCGCTTAACCCCGTATCTTATTCTTGAAAAATGGCAGGCTCCGAAATTTTGGGCGACATAAGAAGCCAGAGCTACACCAAAGGATATCATAGGTAATGTTGCTATCTGCTCTATTCTCAACGCTGCCGTAAATGCGGCAATAATATCTGCGCCAAAGCTGTTGCATACACTTTGAATAATCAAAATACTTAATCCCAAAATTGCAAACTGAACAGCCATAGGCACTCCGACTTTTAAATGCTCGTATGCGAATTTATAATCATTTTTCCAATCAAAAATCCAGTCGGATTTTTTTAAATGCAATATAGGAAAATGTTTCTTCACGTACCACACACAGAGCAGACCGGAAACAGCCTGTGAAAGAACAAGAGCTACAGCAGAGCCCGGAACACCCCAGCGGAATTCAAGAATAAAAAGCAGGGCAAGCAATATATTCAGAATTGACGCAATTATAAGGCAATATAAAGGCGTCATGCTGTCTCCAAGTGCTCTTATAATATTTGCAAGCAAATTATAAAAATTAGCAACAAAAAGTCCCAGAACAACTATTTCTATATACCAGAAAGCGTCGTGATAAATTTCATCAGGCACATTCATAAGAAAAAGAAGCTGGTTCATAAAAACTGCACAGAATATAGTAAAAACAGCCGTAAATAAAAAACTCAAAATGGTTGACATCGTAACCGAACGTCTTACGCCTTCAAAATCCTTTGCGCCGAACCTTTGACCAGTTATAACCGAAAAACCGCTTGTTAAGCCTACTATTATAAACATAATAAGAAAAAATAAAGGAGATACAGCACCCACAGATGCCAGTGCCTTCATCCCCAGAGTTCTTCCTACAATTATTATATCTGCTATATTATAAAACTGCTGAAAAATGTTTCCGATAAGCAGCGGAACTGAAAACAGCAGCATTAATTTTACAGGAGCTCCCTTCGTCAAATCATTTATCATTTCAACTAGCCTTTATGTTTTTTATCTATAGTAATTATTATAAATGGAGGAAAATAAAATGCAAAATATAAAACTTATGGGACTTGATATTAATGGGGAAGAAAAGTAGTGTAGAGTAAACTTAACACTTTTCGGTGCTAATTTCTCCCTTACGGGCTAGCACCCATCTTAACCTTGTCTCATTAGGCATTAGTGTCCAAATAAAAACAAAACCTTACGGGAGAGGAGCAGCCGTGTTTGAGGCGGGAGCCGAAAACTACGGATGCGGTGAGGGGGCTATGTTAGCCGATAAGAAAAATAAAAAACGGAAAGATATAAATTTGAAAACTTTACCTTCTATATACCCCTGACGGGGCTGCCACCTCACCTAGAATTTCTAATACTCAACTTACGTTTCGTATTGAAATTCTATCCTCTGTCTTGGATTTGCTCCACGCTCACAGAGCTTCACCTTTAAGCCGCACGGCTTAGCAGGTTCAGTCTGTTCGCTATCCGGACTTCCATATTCCCATTTACCCCTCCGTCCGCAAATCCGCTCCCGTAAGGAGAGGATGTGTGCAAGCCTTGATTTCAGGGAGACACTTGCAAGGACGATAAGATTGAAAAAGTGTAGAGAAAAGTTAGAATAAAAACTCATGTTGACGAAAAACTTGATTGTTTATCATAATATTTTTTTAAATCCAGAGATAAGTTTATAAATATATTCAAGTTCATCAGTTTCTGAATTATTGAGCAGGTGTGTAATTTTGCCTATCAATTCCTCTTTTGAATATTTCTCATTAAAATCAAATAAATCCCGAACCCGTACTCCTAAAAAGCCGGCAATTTTCTCGAGATTTTCTTCCTTTGGCATCTGATACCCGCTCTCGATTCTTGTAAGATTAGAAGGCTCCATCTCAAGTTTTTCCGCAAGCTCATACTGCTTAATCTTCAATCCTTCACGAATTTCTTTAATCCGTCTCCCGACTTTTCTGCTCAATTCACCCATTCTATCACCTTATTTTAGAATAACGTTATTTAATGAGGAATAACACACTATATCATAGAAGTTTGTATTGACAATATTTCTATTTCATGACATGAATTACAATTAAATTGTTATATTACAGAAATTTTTTTGCTAAAAAATGCTGTATAAAATAAGAGGGTGTATGAAAAATAAACTAAATTCATTCTGCAAATCTGTTATTAATTCCTGCGTAAAACTTTTTCTTGAGCTTTTTATTTTTGATAAAAAAATCAGACGCGTGCTTAAAGGTAAGTTCTGCCAGCGGTTTTTAAAAGCTTATATTGAAGATGTTGAAAAGGAAGGGGCGGAATTTTCAAACAACCGTAAGGAGTATAAAATATGGCAGTACTGGGATAATAGTTTTGAGAATGCTCCGGATATTGTAAAAGCTTGCATGAAAAGTGTTGAAAAATTTAAGGGAGATAGAGAACGCATAGTTTTAAATGATAATAATATAAAAGAATATGTAACTATTCCTGATTACATATACAAACTTAAAGAAAAAGGAATTATTTCAAAAGCCCATTTTGCGGATATTTTGAGAACATATCTTCTTTATGAACACGGCGGCTGCTGGATTGATGCAACTGTTTATTTAACCTCCCCGCTTCCTGATTACATTCAGTGGTCTGAATTATTTGTGTTTCAAAATAATGAAGAGGACGACCCGGATAATCTAAGGATGACCAACTACTTTATGTCATCAAAAGGAAACAGTGTAATTATTGCAAAGATGAAAAAATTTCTGGAAAACTATTGGAGCAGAAATTATTTTGTAATCAATTATTTTTTCTATGCTCACGCTTTTACTCTTTTTTCAAAATCATCTGAAGAAAACAAAAAAGAATGGGCAGAAATGTTCAACGTTTCCTATATTCCTGTTCAGCAGATGGAAAAAGAACTTTTAGATAAATATTCTCCCCAAAGGTTTGAAGAATTAAAAAAGATTTCTCCAATACATAAACTTTCCTATAAGTGGAAAGTAATTGCCGGCAGGAAAAAGGAAATTTCGCTTGAAGATACTCTATACCAGCATATTATTGAAGATAAGTTTTAATTTCCCGCCTCCAGCAGATATAAAAATAAATTGCTAAGATGAAATAAACGCTCCACATAATAACTGTTGAGTAAACTTTTTCTCCCCCGAATGCTATTTCAAGCCACATAAATGCAGATAAACCATTAACAAACATCCAAACAACCCACTGCTCAATCGCGCGTTTTACGGTCAGATACATTCCAAGAACTGAAAAAACTGTTGTTATTCCATCAATATAAGGACTCTTATCGCCTGCATAAATAAGAATAATTACAGCAGCTAAAGTAAGCAGCGTTGTTATAATAAATAATTTTAATCTTTCAGATGTATTCAATCTAACTTTTATAATCTCATTTTTGTTATCCTTTAAATGCTCTCTCCACCTAAAAAACCCTAAAATCTGCATAGGAATATAATATCCGGCATAAAGCGAAAGATTTCCCCACAATGCGTTTTTGAACGATAAATAAACATAAAACCCCGAGCCGATAAGCCCGAAAAGATAACAAACCGGCCGCCCCTTGCCTGCAAGTACAGTATAAGTTATCCCGAAAAAAGCTGATACTAAAGCTGCAAGCGAGTCTTTCAAAAACAAAGCATTAGAAAAAAGCAGAACATAAATAAAAATCAGAAACAAAATTTCAAAAAATTCCTGCTTCGTTTGTTTAAATCTAATCATATTTATGTTATCTAATAAAAATAGATGAAAGTAAATTCTCAAAGGGATATCTCATTCAAAGGATTTTATAATAATAAAGCTCTAAAAAAGGGATTGGAGTTTGCTGCCGATAACGGTGCGCTTTTTGCTGCGACTACGACGCTGGTTCTTTCTGCAGTCGTTAGACCGGCCGCGATATGGCTTGCTCCTCACACTGACAAAGAAAATAAAAAGCTTGCCTGCGCAAAATCAATTTCCTCAAGCGGCGCAGGTTTTTTATTGACTCTGGCGCTTTCTATGCCTCTTATGAAAGCAATGAAAAAGATAGATAAAACCCCGCAAAAATACCTGAAACCGGAGACAATTAAAAATTTTAGAGAAGCCTCCCAAAAGCTTGAAGAGTCAAAGAGTTACGCGCTTGCAACCCAGATGTTTAAACTCGGTGTAGGATTAGTTGTTGCAGCCCCGAAAGCAATCTTAACCTGTGCCGGAATGCCGTTTATAATGCAGAAACTTTTCCATAAACCTAAACCGCAGAAAAATAAGGAAGCTGAAAATTTGAGCTTTAAAGGAAAATCAAATGACAGACTTGCGCATAATATCGGCCGAATACTGGATAAAGAAGGGGTTCAGAAATTCTCTAAGAAGTATAAAGACTCCAACTTCCCGATGCATATTATTGCAGGAACAGATATTATCAATACCGCAGCCTTTATTGATTCAATCGAGAGAAGCGATAAAGTTGAAGAAAACAGAAAAAAAGCACTTATTTATAACGCCGGAATTTCAACACTTTTAAGTATAATAAGCGGTTACATTTTTGATAAACTTCTGGATAAACCTGCAGAAAAGTTTATAGAGAAATTTAAAAAAGCAAACAGAGGGCTTCCAAATCTTGAAAAACAAGTTGAAGGTTTTAAAATTGCAAAACCAATTCTGATAGTGGGTGGAATATACTATATGGTAATTCCTTTTATTTCAACGTTTTTAGCGGACATTGCCGACCATAACCCCAAGCTTGATTTGCCTCACAAAAAACCTAAACAGAAGCCATCTTCTCCTGCAGGGTATTAGCAGACTCTTCATAACCTGCCCGTCCCATAAGAGCGTAGGTATAATTCTTAGCCTGCTCAACTCCGGGCTGATTAAAGGTATCTATATTATATAATTCACCCGCAATAGCAGTCTGAACCTCAAGCATATAGAGAAGCTGCGCTACATTGTATTCATCAATTCTTTCTAAAGTAATAGTCATTGTAGGCCTTGAATAATCCGCTAATGCAACACGAGTAGAGTCAGCTTCCGCATTAATTAAATCGTTAATAGTTTTGCCGCCCAGATACCCGATGCCTGTATATTCAAAAATCCTTGGGATTTCCAATGTTGTATCAAAATTTTCTACACGAATAAATGTAATAATTTTATTGTTAGGCCCTTCATTATAAAGCTGAATTTGCGAGTGCTGGTCTGTAGCACCAAGAGCCTTTATCGGGCTCGGGCCTACATTTACCTTTTCTCCGTTAAGATTGTATTCTTTTCCAAGAGATTCAGCCCACAACTGCACAAACCAGTCAGAAACATACTTAAGCCTGCTTGAATAAGGCATCATAACAGAAATATTTTTTCCCTTCTTAGTATCTAACAGGTACTGGATTAAAGCGCCCTGGGCTGCAATATTCTGATGAATATCAGTGTTTTTCAGAGCCAGATCCATATCTTTAATACCGTTCATAATCTGGTCAATATCAAGTCCGACAAGCGCAAACGGTACGAGGCCTACAGCAGAAAATACAGAAAATCTTCCGCCCACATCATCAGGTACAAAGAATGTTTTATACCCTTCCTGATCTGCAAGCTGTCTTAAAACACCCATTTTTTTATCTGTAGTTGCAACAAAATTCTTCCTGTAATCATCTCCAAGCTCTTTTTCCATAAGGTTTTTAATAATCATATACTGTGACATCGTCTCAGCAGTAGAGCCGGATTTAGTGATAACATTAACTAACGTGCGCTTCAAATCCAGCACCTGTAAAAGCCCGTTAATAGTGTCAGGGTCAATATTATCCAGAAAGAAAATACGCGGAAGCCCGTCTCTTTGCTCCGGCGTTAAAAGGTTCCAGTAAGGTTTTAATAAAGCTTCCGTAACCGCAATTCCGCCTAATGCAGAGCCGCCGATTCCGAGTACAAGAATGTTATCAAACCTTCCCTCAACCATAGAAGCAAATTCTTTAACATACCAGACAGTTTCTTCATTGTAGCCCAAATTCATCCACTGCAGCCACTGACCGGGTTTATCTTTGCGCTGGTTTAAACTCTTTATGATTTCTGAAATTCTTTCTTTATAATTTTCAAATTCTTCACTCAAGTTCAAGCCGTTTTCTTCGCCTATGATTGCCGAATCTGTGTTTCTGCAGTTCAGTTTAAGCATGCCAATCCCTTTCTTATTTGATACCTTTATAAAAATTGTACTAAATAAAGTTTATTTTTCAAGGGAGACATGTATAGTAATAACGCTTCATTTGGGGAGAATGAAATTTTATTTATATTTGTAGTAAAATAAAAAACATAAGAAAAATTATAAAGGAGAGAATATGGAAATCTCATTGTTAAAAGAAGGCTTGTTTGTAATGATAATTGGAATGGGAACGGTCTTTATATTTTTATCAGTAATGATTTTGATAATGAATTTGAATTCTGTATTCATGCAAAAAGTTATTAACCGGTATTTTCCGGAAGAAATTCCAAATATTAAAGCTCCACAGTTAAGTAATGATGAAGAAATCGCACTTGCCGTTGCCTGTGCTTATGCAAGAACTGTATAATTATGCGCTCTTTTTATTCTTATTCATTTCCTGAAAATCCTTGAGTCCGACTTCCCAGCTGTCCTCAAACTTAAAATCGCGGGAAGCAATTTCATCAGGAAGTCCTGCGTGGTGAATTTTGGGGAGCAAGAATTTTTCACTCAACTCAACAGGCGCCGCTAAATCGTCATCAGAATCCTGACAGATAAATATTCCTTCGCCATTCGGTTTAGTTTTATATCCGACAATGGTAATTTCATGACCTGCAAGCTTATTATCATTTGCAGGATCCGGCCAGGTGTAGCCGATTATAATATTATGCCCCATTCTTAAAGTATCAAGGAGTTCTTTTTTTATCGTTCCAAAATCTTTTTCATATCCGGCAAGCCTGCCGTTTTCATCTACAATCTGATAAGTTACAGAAGTTGTATTTTTATCTTCTACAACTGATTCTACATAAGTTTTCTCAAAATCAATCAAACCGCCGTCTTCCTGCGTCCACGCATTTGGCGCACGCTTGTCTGTAAGAGAATTATAAGTCTGCTGCGAACCCAGCTGCATAAGAGTTGACTGCATTAAAACATCTATCATTGAGCGCTCGCCCTTGTCTCTATGATGGTTTTGAATGCGTGCTCTTATTATTGCATCCTTATCCGGTTTTAATAAAACTTCTGCTGTATTAAAATCCTTCATCTCATGCGGGGTTTTGAATTTTGTAATAAGCCAGATAGCATCAGATGATTTTTCAGAAAGACTGTCCATTTTGATTGTTTTCTTCACTTCATTTTTAGGCGAAGTAAGCCCTTCTACCATTCTAAAGAATTCTGCCGTATGTTTTGTTGCTAAATCAAATTCAATACTTGCAGCAGGGCAGGTGCCTGTGTGCATATTATCCAAATCCCATTTTGCTTTAGCTATATCATTAGGATTTTCTGAAAGATTTGTAATAAGTCCGATAACCTGTCTTTGATACTCTTTAGGAATATCTTCACAAGTCTGGGTGATTACGTAGGGATTTGCAAGAATATCAAGACATTCTTTCAAAATATTAATTTTATCCAACCCGGGGTCTCTTTCTTCTGTAATTATTTTATACAAATTATCAAGTACTGAGCTTTTGTCATTAGAATTATTTTTCAAAAGCTGTCCGGTTTTTAGGGCGAACTCAAGTTTCTTCCTGTATGATAAGTCAAGCTCATTAGATAAAGCTTCATATTTTTTCTTCTCATCTTTGGTGTTAAGCGATGTTCTAACCGTAACAGCAGAAGTATATGCTTCCGCACGGAATGCAGGATTAGTATCTGCAGATGGAGAAGATTTCTGAACACTCTTCTCTTCAGAGTTCTTGAACCGGACTCCGCTTGTTTGATAAATATTCACATTTGGAAAATTCACACTAGCCATATACTTATATAAAAACAATAATTCTCCAAAATTTGCCTTAATGTAACAAAATATTACGAGCCAGGATTTGCGGAAATATTATTATCTTATAATCTCAGCCAGACAACACCATACGGAGCAATTCTCAAATGCATTGTCCTATTAGTCAGCGAAATATTGACCTTTACATCATCTCCGTTAACAAGGTTTTCAAAATGGTCGATATGTCCTTCGGATTTTAAGACAACATCCATTGGAATAGTAACATCTGCAACAAGTTTCTCGCCGGAAAGGTTGTTAATAACAAGTATTTTCTCATCCTTATAGCTCCTTATATAAGCAAAGTTGCTAGGTGATGATGTCTTAAGCAATGTAAAATCGCCTCTTGACATAGATGGCAGGCTTTTTCTAAGCTCAATCAGATTTTTAACTTTTTTATAAACTTTGCTGTTGAACTCATAATAATCCTTAGATGAGCCGTAGAAAAGCTTCGCCGGAACCGCGCCTCTATGAATATCACGGCTGTCAAAATAACTCAAGAGTTTAAATTTGCCCTTCTTTTGTTTTTCTATTCTTTCCTGCTCGCTTTTTTTAGCATTTGCAAAATTATTTCTTACTCCGACCTCGTCCCCATAATAAATAATCGGAATTCCGGGCATAGACATAAGTATAGAAAAAGCCATTTCTATCCTATCCGGGTCATTGTCAAGAAAATTTGCCATTCTTCCGCTCACCCCGAGCCCTTTTCTGAATTCCGCCCCCTTAGGTTCCAGCGCATTATATATAATTTCTCTTGTCTGCGGATCAATCATTTCAAGAGTTAACTCGTCATGCACTCTTAAAAATACACCCCACGCTGACATAGAAGGAATTTGAGGAGTTGCCTTATAAGCATCTATAAAATGCTGTTTATCACCTGTAACCAGCGAAGCCCATATCGCTGGCATATAAGGAAAATGATATGCTATTTGAAACTCATCTGTTCTTTTTATTTCTTTTTCCTGATTATCTATAGTTGTCTTGAATTTTCTCTCTTTTCCGAAATACGGAAGAATATCATTAGGATACTGACAAGCCTCGGCCTGTATAACTGTTCTCGGCGCTGTCATCTGGATATAGCAGCTTATAAGCTTCAATATTGCATGCGTTTTAGGTAAATTCTCCGCCGTTGTTCCATCCTCTTTTGAAAGATAAGGAATTGCATCAAGCCTGAAAATATCAATACCTATATTAGCCCAGTAATTTATTGTCCCGAGCCAATAATATAATACTTCCGGATTTTCCCAGTTTACATCTAGCTGGAAGGGGTAAAACGTATGATAAAAATAATAGTTTCGCCCGTTTAACGTCACTTTTCTGTAATGATTTTCAGTGATTTCAGGAAATATCAGCCTTCTTTTTGAAATCTTTCCGTTTTTTTCTTTGTATTCTACAACTGTTCCTATTTTTTCATCAACATATTTTGTATATTCGGGCATCTTGTCTTTTACAACAAAATAATCTTTTTTTGTAACATCGCCTCTTAAAAATGACTGAAACCATTCGTGCTCATCAGAAACGTGGTTTAAAACCAAATCAGATTTAATCTTAAACCCGTTCTTTTTAGCCTCGACTACAAACTCCTTGAATTGAGTTTTTCCGCCTAAATCTTCTCTGATATTCCTCGGATTTTTAACGTCAAATCCCGCATCCGACATTGGAGAGTCTGCAAAAGGCAGCAGATACAATGTTGTTACTCCCAAATCCTTTAGATAATCAAACATTGCAGAAGTATCTCTGAATGTATTAGGTTTTTCAGGACTTACAACTCCAAACTGATCTACATAGAACATATAAATAATTTCGTCTTTATACCAGTCATCTACTCTCGTTAAATCCTCATGTTTCAATTCTGCCGACCGTTTTTCTATAGATTTTTGAGCAATTTCCATTACTCTTTCATAAATATCTTTAGCATTTCGGGCGCCATAGATTTCAACTATACAATTATATATTTCATTTTCAATTCTCTTTGGAACAACGAGCGTATCTTCACTTTGTGCTTTATCAGCAGGGCTTTCAGCCGCAAAAGATATGCCGTTTGACAATAAAAGCATTAATATTAAAATATATGACAATAATTTTTTATACATAAAATACTCCTCAAGAATATTCTACCATCCACAAGACAAAAAAGCTATGCAGATTTCTGCACAGCTTAACTTAGGGGATAAAAGCCGGTATATTTTTGAGTCTATACCTCTATAAAAAGTCTCCGGCCGACAATATTCGGCTGGTTATTATAATATCCTGCGAAATACCCGCCGGCAACAGGCTTATTCTGACCGTATGTTGCAAACGGATTTGAATTATAAGAAGTGACAAACGGATTGCCGGAACTCTGTGCAAACGGATTTGAGCCGGAGGTTCTGCTAATTCCGCCGGTGTATTTAGCCGGTGTTGTTAATACACGTGTTAATAAGTTTACAAGTTCTGCCATATTTTTCTGACCTTTCCAGAATAGTTTTAATGAAAAATTTTCCGTTGTCAATTATTTTAACGGAAAAATTTTTCATAACTTTAGGCACAATAAAAAAACATCAACTAAAAGTATTAAATTTTGTAACAAAAAAGCAATTTTTTATACTATATATACTTTGTATATATAAGGAGAGTATATGTCAGACCCGCTAACAAGATTTTTAGATGCAGTACATGATAACGATGTAGACGACGTTTTGCTTGATACGCCAGTTGTACAGAGAGCTGTCAAAAATCTCGAACGATACGGAGAAGATTTAGGCGAAAATATAGAGCAAAAACTTAAAAACCCTCCTCCAAAACCTCCGGTACCGACACCTGACTATAAAGAATCTGCTTTTGTTAAGCCAAAACAGGAAACAACGCTTTATAATGTTACAAACAAAGAAAAAGATGTTCCTGTAGTAACAACAGTTTCTAAAATCTTTAAAAAGGCTTCATACAGTGTACGAGGATTAACCGCCTCTGCTGATTATAAACAGGATGATGACAGATACAGCCTTTATGCCGGAGAAAAAGTCGGCTTTGGCTGGGGAAAATCTCAAGGTTTGACTAATAAAAACCTCAAGGCTGAATACAATGTAAATAACGGTAAAACTAATATTGAATATTCACAAAGCAGCCCTCTGCATTCTTACAGCATATCAGTATTTAATCAGGATAGTAATAACGGTCTAAATGCAGGGTATTCCAACTATAAGGGATTCAACTCAGCATTTTCTATTGATAAACATAGTGCTTCTCTAAGCTGCGGTTACAATAAGAATTATAAAGACTGCAATGTAGAATTAAGCGCTTATGCAACAACAGGCGACAAATACTCAAATCCGTTTGCGGGTGTTTCAGGAAGAATTACATTTTAGGCAAAAATAAAAGGAATTAAAAAATCTTAATTCCTTTATAAAACGGAGTCGTGATATATATGAAAGATTATTTATTATTGAGTTGCAAGCTCCATTGCTGATTGGAGCAGGTCTTTGTTTGACTTAATCAGAGCATTAACAAGCTCCATCTGGACTTTAGCCTGCTGATAATCAGCCATATTAGCCTTAAAATCTGTATTTGCCTGTTCTAACAGCCCCGAGCGGATTTCGCCTCTTCCTACAACCGGCTTGCCTGACTCAGGTGTCTCAACAAAGACGCCGTCTTTAACTTCATACAACCCGTTTGGATTATGAAAATTAGCAGTTGCTATTTTATAAAGAGGTACTGAACGATTGCCGCCGTCTGCTTTTCCATAGATTGTGCCGTCGTTTTTAATTTCATACTCGTCGTATTTACCTAAAAATTTGCCATTATTCGGGTCAATCCAGAGCTTGATATTTGTTGTCGGAATACTTAATGCCCCGCCTTTTAGAGCAGTATCCTGATATAAATCCGCACTTATAGATTTAGTTCCGGACATAATCTCGCCTTTGTCGTTTAAAATATAACCCTGTACTGTATCGCCGTTTTTAGCTCTGTATACGCCTTCCGAGTCAAATGTGAATTCCCCGAGACGCGTATATGCAACATTACCGTCAGGACTTCTTAACATAAAATAACCGCTTCCTTCAAAAAACAGGTTTTCATTAGATGTACCGGGGGTTGATTTACCCTGGCCTAAATTTTTCACGTTATTATCTATAACCGCACCGCCTAAAAAGGTTTTGAAGGTAACTTTGTTTTCTCTAAATCCGGGGGTATAGACATTGGTTAAGTTATCAGCAAGAACGTCCATCCACTGAATGGTTGCCCGTTGTGTGTTAATCGCTGTGGTGTACAAATCATTCATCTTTACGTCCCTTCTTTCTGTTTTCTTTTTCGTCTTGACGCTGTTTT
>CALVEE010000201.1 GCA_944326495.1 Candidatus Gastranaerophilales bacterium
AATTTAATTCTGATGCCCTGATGTTTTTTTGTGTTTAGGTTTTTTATTATTTTTCTTGGTAAACGGCTGGGCGGAAGCAGAAGTGTATGTTGTCTGAATCCTTTTCACACTCAAAACATCCGGCATTGCCTGAAGCGCTGTCATTACTTTTCTTAGAGTATAAATGTTGTCAAGTTCTATTCCGAGTTCAATAATACCGACTTTTCCTTTTGCTTTAACATTAGCGGATGTAATGTTGGTGTTATTATCCGAAACAACCCCTATAACATCTTTTAAAAGCCCCAATTTTTCAGCCGTTTCAATACGGATTGTCGTGCTATAGGTTTTATTAACATTATTACCCGACCAGTGAATATCAATAAGGCGTTCAACCGGTATATTTTCTAATGTTTTACAATCAAGTCTGTGTACCGTAACCCCCTTAGAGCGCGTAACAACACCGACAATCGGTTCACCCGGTATCGGGGAACAGCATCGGGCAAAAGAATACAATAAGCCTTCAAGTCCGACAATGTCCTTCTCAGAAGCTTTTCTCGGACGGTGCTGAACTTGAGTTTCTTGTTTCTGCGGTTTTCTCAGACGGTTGACAATTTTGTTAACAGTAGTTTCACCATATCCGAGAGCAGCAAACAAATCATCCGCGCTCACATAATTCATCTGCTTTGCAACTTTATCAAACTCACCATTTTTAACATACTCGTCAAAAACAACTTTAGTAAGCTCATGTTCAAGGTTTGCCTTACCGATTTCAATATGATCCTCGCGCTTATTCTTTTTATACCACTGCCTGATTTTTGAAGCAGCCTGCTTTGTTACAACAAAATTAAGCCAGTCCAGACGCGGAGCCGGAACTTTTGAGGTCATAATTTCAACAATATCACCGTTTTTTAATTTTGTATCAAGCTGGGCAATACGGCCGTTAATTAAGGCTCCGACTGTTTTATTCCCGACATCGGAGTGAATACGGTACGCAAAATCTACAGGCGTTGCACCCTGCGGAAGATCGATTACGTCGCCGCCGGGAGTGAATGCAAAAACCTGATCAGAAAACAAATCAAGCTTTACAGAGTTAACAAAATCCTCTGCATTTTTGGTTTCTTTATTATATTCAACAAGTTTGCGCATCCACGAAAACTTAATGTCACTTGCGGAATCTGCTTTTTTAGAGCCTTTTTCCTTGTATCTCCAATGCGCAGCAATACCATATTCCGCAATTTCGTGCATTTCCCAGGTTCTAATTTGAACTTCAAGCGGTTTTTGTCTCGGCCCAATAACAGAAGTATGCAAAGACTGATACATATTGCCTTTTGGCATTGCAATATAGTCCTTAAACCGTCCGGGGATTGGTTTAAACTGTGAGTGAATAAGCCCTAAAACTTCATAGCACTCTTTTTCCGTATCAACTATTACACGCACAGCCGTAATATCGTACAAGTCGTGAAATGCGACATTCAGCCGCTGCATCTTATTATAAATACTATAATAATGCTTTGCTCTTCCGGTAATCTGCGCATTAATTCCGCTTGCTTTTACGTCTTTTGAAATCTTGTCAATCAGAAGCTTAACCGTCATATCGCGTTCTGCTTTTTTTTGTGAGACAAGCTGGGCAATCTCATAATATTTATCGGGATGAAGATACTTTAGCGATAAATCCTCGAGTTCAGCCTTAATCTTACCGACCCCGAGCCGGTTTGCAAGCGGAGCAAAAATATCTAAAGTTTCCTGCGCAATTCTCTGCTGTTTAACCTGCGTCATATAGTTAAGAGTCCGCATATTATGCAGCCTGTCTGCAAGCTTAAGGAAAATTATCCGCACGTCGCTTGCCATTGCAATCATCATCCTACGGAAGTTTTCAGCCTGTCTTTCTTCCGTTGATTTAAACTGCAGTTTCCCGAGTTTTGTAACCCCCTGCACCAGATTAAGAACATCTTCGCCAAACTGCTCCTTTATCTCCTCAGGTTTTGTTTCGGTATCCTCAAGAATATCATGCAAAAAACCGGCCATAAGCGTATGCTTATCAGCTCTTAAGCCTATTAAGATTTTTACAACTTCCATCGGATGAATAATATATGGTTCTTCTGATACACGGTACTGGCCTGAATGAAGCTTTTTGGCAAACTCAAAAGCTTTTTCCAGTTCTTCTATGTCGTGTTCGGGATACTCTTGCTCTTCTAGAAGCGCTCTTATTTCATCAAATGTTATGACAAACTGTTCCATTATATAGTTATAATAGTGTTTTTTTCACAATTTTTCAAGGGGGGGGGGATCTAAGTAACTGATCCAAAAATTTAGGAAATATATCTTTAAGTTCAGACTTGATTTAGATCCAAGCCAAAGCCCAGGCGGGTGATAATTGGCGCAAGCTTCACATTACTCTTTATTTAGTCATTATAAATATTAAAATAAAAACAAAAATTACGCCTTCCTCTCCCTGCGGGAGAGGAGCAGCCGTGTTTGAGGCGGAAGCCGAAAACTACGGATGCGGTGAGGGGGAAATTGTCAATTTTATCTTTTTATAATATACTTATTAGGCAGCATCTCTCTTGTCTGAAACATAATATACAATTTTGAGAGGTTAATTTTTAAATAAGAGGCAGGCGCTATGGCTAAACATCAAGAATATGGAATTGCTTTAAATATAAATTATGTAATAGTATCAGTTGTAATACTTGCAGTACTTACTCTTCTGGTTCTTTACATGCCGGGGCTGACGCAGTTTGATGCAAATGTCCTGCATTCAATAAGGCTAGCGCTTTCACCATATCCGATATCATTTGCACAATTCGTAACTGAATTCGGACGTTCTTATCAAATGCTATGGCCGGAGATTGCAGCAGGAAGCGTTCTTGTCTCGCATAAACATTATATGAAAACTTTTCTTTTAATCTTTTTTACACAGGCGACTTACGTTGTAACCATATTTATTAAGAATTTTGTCTGCCGTGAAAGACCGACTGCTTATCCGGAATTCAGTTTTCCGTCAGGCCACACATCAACTACGATGTGCTTCTACGGGATTTTAATATATTTGGTGTTTACTTATGTTAAATCCGATTTCTGGAGATATTTCCTGATTACCTTATTCAGCCTCTGGATATTGCTTGTTGCAGTAACAAGGTTATGGCTCGGCGTTCATTATCCGGTTGATGTGATTGCAGGCGCGTTTTTAGGGTTCGGAATGGTTAATTTGTTTATTATAACATCTAAATTACTTAGCAGATAAAAGACTTTTTGAAGCTGTTTTTAGCATATACCTTACGCAGTCTCTGGAATTGTGGCTCTGTTTTGCTATTCTGTAACAGTTTTCAACGATTTGAGAATACGCCTCTCTATCTTCAAGGTAGCTCTCTATCTTAAATATTAAATCCGAAAAATCCTCATAAAACGGCATCTCGCCGTCAAATAAAGCTAGCTCCTCTCGAAAATCGCTTATCATAAGCCTCTTGCAAGCTGCAGTCTGGAATGTCCGGTAATTCAAAGACGATATCCCTTGGGAATTCATATTAAAAACAATTTTTGAATTATTAATAGCTTTTGCCATGTCCTCTTCATTATCAATAAATCCCCTGTAACACAATTCAATAATTTCCGGATACTTTGAGCGCTGCTTAGCATCTTTATAGTGTTTATCTATCGCATACCAGGCAACATTAAGGTGTGGAAGCTTCATCACAAGCTCCTCAAAAAAACTCAACCTGTAATCAGTATCAAGCCGCCCCGCAAACATTAAGTCAAACTCCGGCTCCAATCCTAAATCCTTGTATATCTCAAAATTAACAAAGTGCGGAAGATAATGAATATTTTTAAAATTCTCATACTCCGTCAAAACTTTATCCCAGTAAAAAGTATAGTTATCATCCTCTTCCAGATACGGCAGGTAATTTTCCCATTCACTGCCGGAGGTTTTGCTTCTAATATCATCCGAAAAATAATTAATCGAAGGTATTTTTAAACCGTTATCAACCTTTATCTTTAACCCCGAAAAATCATACCCTGCAATAAAATCATATTTTTCACGACTTAAAACTTCCTGCAAATTCTTATCAAAAAGCTCATCAAAAACAACAACCTCGCACCCGTTCTGGCGAAATCCGTCTATCATACTGCTGGTTGTAAGTCTCCCTCCGATACTAACCGGTAAGATTGCTAAAATTCTTCTCATACTTAATACATTTTAGCATTTTTAAAAAAGCTTTACAAGATGAGGCAATTTTTATAATTAAAAATACTTATATATAATAAGGGGAAAAGATTATGTCAATTGTAAAAAATATTTATGGAATTTTTTCCAGATTTAGCTTAAATACCGCAAGAAAAGTAAAACAAGATGATGCGGATTACCTTGAAGTTAAACTGCGCTATATAAAGCCGAAAGAGATTATATCTTAAATACCAATACTATAACTGGACTTGAAAACCTGACTGTGATAATATGTGTAAAAATAGAAAAGTACGCGCTTGTAGCTCAGTAGGATAGAGCGGAGGTTTCCTAAACCTTGTCTGCCGTGGGTTCGACTCCCTCCAGGCGCACTTACTTTTTTCTTTACTAAAAAGAAAAAAGTAAGCAAAAAAGAAAAGAACACATGGTCGCCGGACATTTGGTAAAACTACAAGGGGAATTTATCATTACTAGTCCGGCTCATTCGTGGATATACAAACTTTATTTATTCTTAACTAATATTTTTTTGCAAAATTCTGCCGTTTTTGCTGGTTATTGCCTGACAGGTATGCCCTACTAACTAGCGAATAGTGAATAGGTAAATAAGTAAATAAGTGAATAAGTGAATAAGTGAATAAGAAAACCAAGTGCACAGTCCCCCCTCCCCGAAATCAAAGATTTCGACCCTCCCACACAGAGGTCAATCTGTCGGGGCGGATAGGCTTCACGCCTAGTGTAGCGGTCCCCTCGCCCCTTGTGGGAGAGGGAAGAATTTCAAGTTGAGTGTAAACGAAACTTAGAAATTCGGGTGAGGGGTCCTTTTATGTCTTGACATTAGGGAATGTGCCACAATTGCAGTTATGTAGTTGTATATGACATTTGTTTATAAATTTATCTCGGATAGTAGTGCTCACTAGGGAGGGCTTGGGTGGGTGCTAATTAGAGTTTAGAAGTTTAGAGGTTTAGGAGTTTAGGAGAAGTTAAAATTTTAATGAATTAAACCAGAACAGAACAGTAGGTCAGGCACTGCCTGACATTAACTCTTGCTCAACAATAACTTGTAATTATATTATCTAAACAAACTGCTCTTTTAAAATTCACTTTATAATTTTTATTTACCCCTACGAGCAGCCCCCTCACCGCATCCGTAGTTTTCGGCACAGCCTCAAACACGGATGCTCCTCTCCTGTAAGGAGAGGTAAACGTACTTTTTGTTTTTATTAGAGCATTTATGATAACTAAATAATTAGTCGTGTAGAGCAAGCTCTACACTGTCTATAATGTCATAAAAAAAGAAAAGTTTGCCATAAAAATGGCAAACATTAAATAAACACGAGGATATTAAGAGAGAGTATAAAAAGAAAATCTGTTTTTAAAATTTCCGAAAGCTTAAAATACTTTTGTACTTTTTTATTATTTTTGTCTGTGACCTCCGTTTAAAACTTTTGTCTTACTTAATCCTTACATATATATAAAGTAATTTTGTTTCAAAAAATTGCCTCATTGTAACTAAATTTTAAAATCGTATATACTATTTATTTCCAATATGCAGAAAGCTTTTAATCTTATCCCATAAATTTGCTGTTTTGCGCTGCAGCTGTGCCGATAACGGAATCTGCTGAGTCGGCTCAGGAATCTTACTCCAGGCAGGTACAACTTCATCGCCGATTGCACCGGTTGTCATTCCTTTTGATTTTACTGCTTCTTCAAGATATTTAATATCAAATTTTTCACCTTTTATATTTGAACTGTTATTTATTGCTATACCAAAATCATCGACAGCTTTTTTGGCAATATCTTCAACATCACGCTGTGAATATTTCTTATTCTTCAATTCCTTAACTAAATTTTCAATTTCTTTTGTATTATTTTCAAAGAAATTATGATCTTTTACAGCCTTCAAATCTCTAAGCTGGAATTTTAAAGCCGCTTTTAACTCTGTAGTATTCGGCAGATCAATTTCAATCATATTCTTAAACCGGCTTAAAGAAGCTTTATCCAGATTTCCGGAAGACGGATTAACGTTAGTTGTACCTATAATTTTTAAGTTTTCGCAATCCTTAATTAAATCCAAACCATTTAAAAAAGCAGTTCTGTTTTCAGCAAGATGAAGATTATTGGCTCCGCATTTTTCACGCGGAACTAAAAGAGCGTCTATTTCATCAAATGAAACAACATATTTCTTCTCCGGATTTTTCATTGCTGTTTCGTGAAGCTGGTTAAAAACATTTTTTATTTCAACAGATGTTTGGCCGATATATGGAGAAGAAACATCAGCAAATTGAACTTTTGTATATTCAGCACCCAGTTCTTTAGCTAATATCTGGCCGCTGAAAGTTTTACCCGTACCTGAAGGTCCGTACATTAATATACACTGTTCGGGATTTTTCATGCCGGTATATTCCAGAACTTCTTTTTTAACATCACCGCGATTTTTCATTTTTTGAATAAAATCACGCACCTTTGGATTAACGCAGTCATCTGTAAGCTTCGGGAAATCTTGTTTTTTTGCAATATCATCCCAGACAAGCTTAACATTTTTCGAAATTTCCTGCCCGTTTAATCCGCCCCTCTTAAGACCAATAATAGAGGTTACAGCCATGGTTACAAAGGCAGCCGCAAGTGCTACCTGCGCTATAACACCGGTTTTATACCATTTTTCCTTAGCTTTCTCTTTCTTAGCAGCTTTTTGCTGTTCCATTGCCTGCATAATGAACATATCATCCATTGCATTATCCGGCATTGGCGGGGTATTGCGATTGTTATAGCTCATGACATACGGCACGACTGCTGCGTCTGCTTTAAATTGTATATTATTAGTTATTCTATTCATATTCTTTCCCTATTTTATTCTACAATGCACCATTTGTTTTTGCTACAAACCTCCAGAAAGCTTCCATTAATTTGTTTTCATTAATGCCGTTTACAGGATTTGAAACCCCTGATTCTATACCTGCTGCCCAGGTTTCTTTATTATTTATTGCATTCAATAAATAATCTGAAGTCATTTGGGCAGTATTTTTATTTGGGTTATCCAAATTCTTTACGGTGAAATCAGAAATTGCAGTTTTGACTACATTCTCTACATCTCTTTGTGCTCCGTTTTTCTGTTTGATTAATTCTGCAATCTTATCTAACTCTGCATCATTTTTAATTAAATCTTTTGCGGCTTCGGATTTGCCTAAATGGAATTTCATTGATGATTTAATTTCGTTTCTGACAGGTTTTTCTATCTCAAAGATATTACCAAGCCTGCTCAATGTTGCAGCATCAAGATTTGCAGTTTTCGGATTAATATTTGTTGTACCGATAATTGTTAAATTAGGAATATCTTTAATTGAATCCAGCCCGTTCAGGAATGAGGTTCTATTTTGACCTAAATGCTGATTATTCGGCCCTAATTTATTAACATTATTAATCAATGAATCAATTTCATTAAATGTTACTACATATTTTTTATCAGGATGTTTTTTGGCCATTTTAGCAATTTCTTTAAATTTTTGGGAGATATTTACGGCTGTTTTACCGATGTATTCTGATGACAGATCTGAAAATTGGATTTCTCCATATTCTGCCCCCATTTCTTTTGCCATAAGTTTTGCTGAAAATGTTTTACCTGTTCCTGTAGGGCCGTGGAATAATACCATTCTCGGAGCATCAGCACCTGTATATTTAAGAAAATCCTTAGGAGCATCCAGAATTTTTATGGTTTTTTCAATAAAATTCTTAACCTTCGGGTTAACACAATCATCACTCAAAGAAGGCAGCTTTTCGGAAATCTTAGCAAATTGGGTTTTTGCAGTACCTTTACCGAAGTAAGTATATGCCATAATTCCGACAGATGCTAATAATGCTGCAAGTACTCCGATTTGAATTCCCATGTTCAAATTCTGTTGTTTCTTAGCGTCTTTTTTAGCTTTTTCGCGTTCTTTTATAAATGTATCAACTTCATTCTGTTCGGATACAGCTGACGCAGCCCTGAAATTAACTTGAGAAATATTTGACTGTGTGCTAATCGGTTGATTACCCTGGTTTGAAATCAAATTAATTGTAGTCATACGAACTCCTGACACTTGTCCTTCTAACATGTATAAAACCAGAAAGATAACAAAATTGCCCGAATGTAAAGATTTGTAAATTTTTTCTTAAAAAACCTAAAGTTTTGGCTGAAAATGCCGATAAACATGTAAAAGGGACTAAATAAAGGAAACAAGAAATGGGATTAGCCTGCTGACAAATTAGACTTTTAACATTTACCAGCCGGAAAGCCGACTGCGAGTATGGCATTTCTATTAATTCCATGGAAAAAATGGCATTAACAAGAGAGCAGAGCCAGCTTTCAAGAGAATACCAGAGCAAATTACAGTCCAAACAGATTTCTTATTATGCTAATGGGCAGTATAACAAGATTAATTATAACTATTTGATGGGGAGTACAAAGTATACAGCTATGACAGCTGGTACACAGCCATTAAAGAGTGAGAACTCAATGATATTGACTGATTACAAAGGTCAAGTTGTAATGAGTGACAGCTATGCAAAAGCAATAACAGGTGTTTTAGGTTCTTCCGCGATGAATGCTAAAGGTCAGGGTGGAACATTTTCTACTGATAATATTCCGGCAATTTTAGCCAGCTTTTTGCCATATACTGCAGAGCAATTCCAAACAGTTATTGATGGAGGTACGGTTTCTGCAAGCTATAAAGCTGATGAAGAACAAACCACGACAGGAGAAAAAACAGGAAATAAGACAGAAATAGATATATCAGAAGAGACTACAGCTCTAATACAAGAACTTGTTGATTTCTACTATCCGATATTCCAGGCTGCAGCTGCTAACGGATGGACTACTGAATATAATAAAGAAATGGAAACCAATAACGATTATATCAGCGATGCAATCGTGAGCGGTACTTTCCAGCTTGAGACTGTTAATGACGAGGGAAATTATGATCCGGATACTTCGCTTACATATTTTATAACAGCAGGGCTGGTTCAGGAAAGAAACGACTCAAGTGTTAGAGAAGAAATTACAGCCTGGTATGAAGCTGAAAAAGCCAGAATTTCTGAAAAAGAAGACTGGCTGGATATTGAAAATCAAGATTTATCAACAGAGCTGGAAGCAATAAATACAGAAATTCAATCTATCCAATCATTAATAGATGATGCCATAAGTTCAGTATTTGACTGGGGCAGCGGCTAGATTTAAAGTTTTTATTCTAATATTCCTTTATTTCCTTTTATGCAAAAAGACTTGCCTTTCTGTCAGCAAGTCCTTTTTTTTATGATTATAATTTTTATTGTTTTACCGTGCTTTTAATATGCAATTCCCGCATCTGCTGTAATGAAGCTTCGCCCGGAGCGTCGCTCATCAAGTCTTTAGCACTTGCGTTTTTCGGGAATGCAATAACATCACGGATAGAATCTGTTCTGCATAATAATGCTACGAGTCTGTCTAAACCAATCGCAAGTCCTGCATGCGGTGGTGTGCCATATTGAAGCGCATTAACCATAAATCCAAACTTCTCTGCGGCTTCTTCTTCTGTTAAGCCCAGCGCCTTAAAGATTTTCTTCTGAACTTCGCTTGAGTGAATTCTGACTGAACCGCCGCCAAGCTCTGTTCCATTGTATACAATATCATAAGCGATTGATTTTACATTACCCAAATCACCGCTGTCTAATTTGTCTAAATCTTCTAAGTTTGGAGAAGTAAACGGATGGTGCATTGCCATAAACCTGCCTTCTTCATCAGACCACTCAAACATCGGGAAATCTACAACCCAGAGAAGGTTGTGTTTATTTTCATCAATAAGGTTAAGAGATTTTCCGAAATGTAATCTCAATCTGCCCATAATATCATAAACAAGTTTCGGCTTATCCGCAACAAAGAATATGATATCGCCTGCTTCTGCCCCAGCACGCTCTTGAATTCTCTTAGCCTGCTCTTCTGTTACAAACTTGAGTACAGGAGACTTAGCTGTGCCGTCTTCGTTATAAATAATATTAGCTAAAGCCTTAGCACCGAATGATACAGCAAGCTTTGTAATATCATCAATATCTTTTCTTGAATACTTAGCTCCGCCCGGAATTCTTATACCTCTTACAATTCCGCCGTTAAGCAAAGTATTCTTAACAATTTCAAAATTTGATTCAAGGATGATATCTCCGATATCAAAAAGTTCTAATCCAAATCTTGTATCCGGCTTATCTGAACCAAATCTGTCCATCGCTTCCTGCCACGGGATTTGCTTGAATGGAGGCTTAATCTCGACTCCTGCTGCCTTAAACGCATCTACAAGCAGTCCTTCTACAACTTTTATAACATCCTGCTGTTCTACAAAAGATAATTCCATATCAATCTGTGTGAATTCAGGCTGTCTGTCTGCTCTCAAGTCCTCATCACGGAAGCATTTTGCGATTTGATAATATTTTTCAATTCCGCCTACCATAAGTAATTGTTTAAAGATTTGCGGAGATTGCGGAAGCGCAAAGAATTTCCCTGGCTGAACTCGTGAAGGTACAAGATAATCTCTTGCCCCTTCAGGAGTTGTTTTAATCAATATCGGTGTTTCAACTTCAAGAAAATCCTGATTGTTTAAATAATTTCTAACTGCCTGAACAATGTTGTGGCGGGTTTTCAGGTTATTAAGCATTTTTTCGTTTCTGATATCAAGATATCTGTATTTTAATCTAATATCCTCTGAAACACTGTCATCACCCAGCACAAACGGCAATACCTTAGACTCCGCTAAGATTTCAACAGTTTCCGGATACATCTCAACCTGACCGGTAGGATACTTCTCGTTATAAGTCTCTTCCGGCCTTTTTGTGACCTTGCCTTTTACCATAATTACATATTCGCTTCTTACTTTTTCAAAAGCTTTATGTACATCAGGGTTAATCTGCGGGTTTGCTACAAGCTGGAAAAATCCGCTTCTGTCTCTTAATTCTATAAACAAAATTCCGCCTAAGTCTCTGACCGTAGAAACCCAGCCGGATAAAG
>CALVEE010000202.1 GCA_944326495.1 Candidatus Gastranaerophilales bacterium
GAGAAAGTAACAGAAATTGGAGACCAAAGTTAAACATATAAATCTTTAAAAACTGTAGTAAAATTTGTTTCCGATAAACTTATCAACTTCTAAACTACTAAACTCCAGTCAGCACCCACCCCAGCCCCCCTGGCTATAAGTTTTTGTCAAGAAGGTATGCAAAGCTGCCCCCTGACGTGACTGCCCCCTCACCAAGAATTTCTAATACTCAACTGGCGTTTCGTATTGAAATTCTATCCTCTCCCGCAGGGCGAGGAGTATTGTAAGTTTTGATTTTTATTTGGATACTAATGCCTGTAAGGAGAGGGAGCTTGCCACGCTTGATGTATAGCCGGTAGGGTAGACTTAAGTCTATCCTACTACTGTCCGGTAAAAATAAGATTATAATTCGGACATTAGGCTGCCGATAACTGTCATGCTGAATAGCCGGGACGGGGTAAATGTGAGTCGGAGAGAATATAAAGATAGAAAGAGGCGTATTTCAGCATCTTACCTGCTTGGAATTACGCTTTCCAACCGGTGAGATCCTGAACAGCTTGAAAATCGCGTTGGAATTTATCTATTCTTCCATCTTATTTACCCCTTACCCCGATTTTCTACGCTTTCAGGATGACAATAAAATTTGAAGGATGATTTTCTATTTTATTGTCTAGTCAACTTTTGAAACACGGAATGGCAAATTTCTACTGTGTTATACTTTTTTTATTTCTTTTTTTACCGGACAGCAGTACTCATTAGGGAGGAAGTAGCGCCAAGCATACAGCAGCCTTGAACCTGCTCCAAAAATAACTTTTAGAGCAAATAGAATTACTATGTAAACACTATTCGCAAGTCAAGTTTTATGCCACCTGTTCCGGATAATAAAATTATCTGGGGAAAATAGATTTTACAACCTTGTTGCCTATCTTATACATGCCCTTTTCTTCTTCTAAGAATAAATCTATTTTTCTGACAATCTTATCCTCTAAAAAACAATTTGCTACTCTTCCGGAACTTCAATTTCCACATCATCAACATCATCTTGATCTTCTTTCTTAATAATATCAATGACATTTTTTGCCATCTCTTTTGCAATAACTCCTCTTGTGGAATCAGGGCAATTCTGAAGCAAACTTATTGCTGTTCTTAATGTTCCGTCTAAATCATACCAGCGTCCGTGCTTTGAATCATCAAGTACATCTTCTGCCGCAGATACAATATCTTCTACCGATTCATATTCTGTATTTGAAAGATGGTGTTCTGTAATTATTTTAATAAGATTTAACGCAACTTTAATTTGTGTTTCGTCATCAGATTCTTCTAAGGTTTTCATAGCCGAAGATAAAACTGGATCCTTATCATACCAGCGTCTGCGATTTGTTGTAAACTCTTCTTTCATAAAACCCTCCTGATAATCTGACTCGTGTGTTTATTATACTATATTTTTTATCATTTGTAAAATTTTAAGATTCTGTTTTTATTGCAATATTGTATAAAACACGTTTTCTAATAGAAATCGGAAGTGTTTTTAGCTTAATATTTTTATCTATTAATCCCATAGAATTACGCGCAATAATATCTTCATTATCCGGTTTTGTATTTATATTTGTTTGAGTATTATACAAACCGGATATTATAAAATCTAAATCATCTTCGTTCGCAAAAGGTCGTTTTAGCATAACATTGTCCGCATAACTTGTATCTTTCACAGTAGTGCTGTGTCCGTTCAATGTAAATTCTGTATCTACATAGCCGGTCTCTGTAAAATGATTAGTAATAATAATCTCATTTTCTATTTTATCAGTTATTGAATAAGATATCAATTCATTTTTTCTGCTTATATTTTTTACAACAATTCTCTGGTTTTCGTCCTTATACTCAACAACACGGTTTAACGCATCGTAACGGTACTGCTGGCTGGTCAGCAGCATTGAATTTAAGAATATTTTTCGCTTGATAATCCTGTCTAAACTGTCATATGAGTATGTAACTGTAATTTCTTTTTCAGAATTTTTCTTACACAAACTCTCTAGCTGATGCGCCTTGTTATATGCGTAATGGATTTCATAAGCTAAAGAACTATCTTTTTTGTAGAAATATTTTGAATTCAGATACCCTGCATCAAAAACCTCTTTACAGAACAATTTGTCATTTCTGTAATAATGAATGGCATTTATAAAATCCCCGTCAAAATATACCTGTTTATAAAGCTCATTGTCAGCAGAGTAGTAGTTTACAGAAACTATTCTTCCCCGGCTGTCGCGGTTTATTTCTGCACCGCCTGAGAAGTCTATATCAGAATAAGAATTTGTTATTTCATCTAAAACTTTGCGGTATGAAACTAATTCTTGAGGGATTGATTTAGCTGAAAGATAGTTCACTATATAATTCTCCTTATGTGGATAGTTACAACTCTCCTCATGTATATAAAGTTTATATAATAATCTAAATTTCAGTTTCAAAAAAAATCTTTACAAAACTAAATATTTAACTTATATCCGCCGCCATAAATTGTTTCAATGTATTTTTTGCCATCGGAAATTTTGTCGATTTTACTCCTCAAATGTCTTATATGAACTCTTATTGTTTCAACATTATCATCGGGTTCATACCCCCAGATTTCTTTCAGAAGCCTGGCTCCTGAAACCATATTACCGTGGTTCTGGAATAAAAGGTTAAATATATCAAACTCAATCGGAGTAAGTTTTTGGATTTTGTCATTAATCTGAACGCTGTACGTTTCGGGTAAAAGCGTAATTTCTTTATATGTTAAAAGTTCCCTGACAGCAGATGATTTTGGAATTTGTTTTGTTCTTTTTAAAAGAGCACGCACTCTTACAATAAGTTCATCGATTTCAAACGGCTTTGTAAGATAATCATCGACTCCGATATTAAAACCGTTTACCTTGTCATTAAGTTCAGAAAGCGCTGTCAGCATAATTATTGGAGTTTCAGCTATTTCAGGGCATTGGCGGATTCTCTGCGCA
>CALVEE010000203.1 GCA_944326495.1 Candidatus Gastranaerophilales bacterium
AGCGACGACTTGAAACCTGAATTCTTAACCCGGTTTTCTAATGAGTTTCAGTTTTATTTTTATAGGGGTGAGCTTACGAGAGAGTTTTTCAAATCGATTAAAAAGAAGGATTTGGAATTATTGGCAGAGAATAAGGATAAATTTTTAAAGAACCTTGATGGGAAATTCTCATTATTCGGAGGGCGGAAGAGTGACCGGAATTCCTAAAAGAATTTTCTATGTGTGGGGCGCAGGTGAAAAGAAAAGGCGTGATGTTAATTTATGTCTGCTTTCCTGGAAACGTGAGATGCCCGACTTTGAGATTATAGAAATCAATGAAAATTCTGTTGAATACTTCAATTTTCAGGAAGAATTAAAGAAAAACGCGTATTTTAAAGCTGTTTATGAAAGAAAAATGCACGCTTTTACGGCTGATTACATAAGACTTAAGGTTTTGTACGAACACGGCGGAATTTATCTTGATACAGCTGTTTTTATGCTCAAGAGCCTTGATAAGTTTCTTGAAGAACCCGCATTTGTTGGTATTCAGGGGAATACTCAAGACACTGATTATGATTGGGTGGAGCCTGCAATTCTGGGAGCAAAGGCTGGAAACACTTTTATAAAAGAAGTTTTGGATTTTTATGAGAATGAAATAATGAAAACTCCGCTTTCTATGATACCGGAAATTTTTATGATTTATCTCAAAAAACTCTATGGAGTTGAAAAATTTCCGGCAAAGCAGGAGCAGGAAATTATAAGGCTTAAGGATATAACTTTGTATCCTGAAAGATACTTTATTCCTTACAGATTTAATCAGGAATTCAGTTATGACTGTATAGAACCTGACACACATACAATCCACCTCTGGGGCGCAAGCTGGAATAGCAGTTATGCAAGATTTTTCCAGACACACAAGCACAAAATGCCGTTGTGGTTGATTGATGGGGTAATCGGGATAAAAAAAGTTTTTAAGCAAGTAGTAAAAAAGGACAAGTGTAGATGAATATATTATACTTTTCACCAGTGCCGTTTGAGCCTGTAAGACATGGGAATATGAGAAGAATAGAGCAATGTGTAAAACGCTTGATGAGTTTGGGGCATAATGTTTATTTTGTTTATTTGCAATCCGGAATAGGTCTGGATATTGATTTTAGCGCAATGCAAAAGTCGGTCACTCATTTAGATATTATTAAAAGTCTTGAGCAAGAAAAGAAAAAGGACGAAAAAGGGTATGATATATTCGATAATTATTATGAAGAAGGGCTTGAAGAAAAAATAAAAGAGCTATGTCTAAAATATGATATTGATACAATTATCTGTACTTATATCTGGCACTCAAAGTTATTAGAATTTTTGCCGGATAATATTACTAAAATAATCGACACTCACGACAAAATGACAGATAGGCATATAAGTCTTGAAGAAAATAACATTAAAAATGAAGCATTTTCATGTACGGAAGAAGATGAAGCAAGATATTTGAACAGAGCTGATATTATATGGGGAATTCGCGAAGAAGAAACAGAATTTTTTAATAAGATTACAAATTCTAATAAGGCTGTTACAGTAACTCATTTTGAGCCGGCAAGATTTCTAAAAAAGAAATATTCGGAACTGAACAAAATAGGGATTCTAGCCTCAAATAACCAAATTAATTACAAGATGATATGTAATTTTATTAAATTATTCAATGAGAGGATAAAATCTAAACCGATAAAAATAGAAGTACAAATTACAGGTCAAGTTAGCACTATGATTTTTGCCCCTCATAAACCTCTTAGGCGCATTTCTAATTTCTATTACAAGCTTATAAATAGAACCGATAAGATAAAAGGTCGGTATGCTCATTTATTTAAAAAGAAATACATTAATGTTACAGGACCTATTGATAATATAGAAAATTTTTACAATAACGTAGATTTAGTCATAATTCCAATTATGTACGGAACTGGAATTAATATAAAAATGGTGGAGGCTATGGCATATGGTGTACCTGTAATATCAACTGAATGCGGAATAAAAGGAATGGACTCCGATTCTAAATATCACCATTGCAAGGATATAGATGATTTAATTGACAAAATCTACGAAGTTTACAACACGCCGGCAACGCTTCAAAAGTTAGCAGAAATAAGCGAAGATTGCTATACAAAATTTTTATCAAAAGCAACGGAAAAATTTGATAAAAACTTTAATTCAAATATATTTATTTAAAAAATAGTAATAAAAGGTAAATTTTAATGAAATTTTCAATCGTAATACCAATATACAATACTGAATCTTATTTAGAAGAATCTATAGAAAGTGTACTTAGTCAAACATATAGTAACATAGAAGTAATTCTAATCAATGATGGTTCGCCAAGAAATGCTATAGAAATATGCGAAACATATGCCAAAAGAGATAAACGTATTAAATTTCTTAGCAAAGAAAATGAAGGCGTTTCTATTGCTAGAAATCTTGGTATTGCACATTCAACTGGTGATTACGTTTATTGTTTAGATTCTGATGATACTTTAGAACCGCAATTTATTGAAAAAATATATTCAGTAATTTCTGAACAAGACTGTAATATAGTTGTTTGCGGTGCTTATTTCTGTAATAAAATGCCAGAAGTAATTGGAGCATTACCAACTTGCGCTGTTGTTATAAAGAAAGACTTCTTAGAAAAGTTCCCCAAAATACGTTTTATTGAAAAAATGCAGCCTTGTGAGGATGGAATATTCACACATGAACTATTAGCACTTACTAATAAAATAGCATTCTGCCCAAATACAAAGTATTTCTATCGTCAGAATCCAAATTCTAGCGAATATAATATTACTGCAAAAAAAATCCTTTTAGATATTCCTGTTTGGCTTAAACTCCTAACAGATTTTTATAATGAATATGATTTATGGAATTCGCATAAATTACATTTATTAGCTTTTATTGAAAATGAACCTTTTGGTTTAAGATTTTGCAGAATGAAATTAACTATAAAACAAAAAATACAACTATTTAATATGATTCACAATTTTATTGCGGAACATCAGCTTTATTCAAAAGAAAATTTAGTATATTTCAACAAAAAATTTTGTATATTCATAACCTCTAAAAATTTTATAACTTATAAATTAATACAATTTCTAGAACTAGTAAAAGTTTTTATATCTCATATATTAAATAGATTTTCTGTTTATAAACTTGGCTATGAATCAAACTGTTTAAATGCTGGCGATAAATTTAATGAAGATTTAATGAAAAAATTTTTAATTAAATATAAAGAATGTAATATAAAAAAATCTAATCTTATATGTTGTGGGTCTTTGCTAGATAATTTTATACAAAATAAAACAAATAAGAACTATACATGTAGAAGTGTTAGTGTTGCAGGATGCGGTTTTATGCATGATATTACGAACAAAAACTTTTCTTTATGTAGCATTCTTAAAATAAAAGCAATAAGAGGCACAAAATCTTTTGATAAAATAAAAAGGCAAAAAAATGCTGTATTAAATGCTCCTGTATTAGCAGATCCAGGATTATTAGCATCATATATTTATCCCCTAAAAAAAGAATTTATATATGATGTGGGAATAATACCACACTACGTAGATAAAAATAGTATAAATCTAAATAATATAAAATTACAAAAATGTTCATATCAAATAATTGATATACAAAAAAGTCCAGAAAAAGTTTGTAATGATATTTGTAAATGTAAATGTATTCTTTCTTCCAGTTTACATGGACTAATTTTTTCGGATAGTTTTTCTGTTCCAAACAGACAAATTATATTATCAAATAATAAGATTGGTGGAGGAGATTATAAATTTAAAGACTATTATTCATCGTTTAATAAAACATCTCCTCCTCCCATTGACTTAATAAACAATCAAATTACAGATAATGATATATACCTCTTACAAAAAGAGAAATTTATATATGAAGAATTAATTAGATTGAAGCAGCTACAACTTATTAAAATATTTAACTTTTTGGCAGGTAGAAAATAATATGCATTCCATACAAAACAAAATAGAACACCATGAGCTGATATCATTTGATATTTTTGATACGTTACTTATAAGACCTTACATAAATCCATATCATTTATTCTTACATATGGAAACATACTATAATGAAAAAGGCTTTTCTAAAGTTAGAATTGATGCAGAAATCAATGCAAGACAAAATTCTAAAAAAGAAGACATTAATTTTAATGACATATGGAATCTAATTCCTTATAAATATCAGTATTTGAAGGAAAAAGAATTACTATTTGAAGAGACATTATTGAAGCCTAATCCTAATATTAAGAACATTTATGATATTGCTGTAAAAAATGGCAAAAAGATTGTATTTATTAGTGACATGTATTTGCCCCAAAGATTTATAGAAAAAATATTATTAAAAAATGGATATAAAAATTTCGAAAATGTATATCTTTCAGGTCAAATAGGATATACAAAAAATACCGGCAATTTATTTAAATATTTCCTTTGTGATTACAATATTACACCATCTAAAGTTTTACATATTGGTGATTCACAACATTCCGATATAAAAATGGCAAAGCAATTTGGTATAGAAGCAATACATATCCCAAAAATTTCTGAACAATTATTTAGATATGATAAACGTTTTAAAAAATTATATTTAGAGAACGAAAATGATTTGGCGATTAGCACAATATTAGCACTAATCGCGGAAAAATTTATAGCTAGTAAAAAGTTTCTCAAAAACTCAAAGCATTTTTGGAAGGACTGGGGCTATATTATAGGCGGGCCTATTGCATACGGGTTTGCTCAATATATACTAAACAAATGTAAAAATATTGAGGTAGACAATATTTTGTTTATTGCTAGAGATGGTTACTCGATAAAAAAAGCTGTAGATATTCTAAAAACTAAAGATATTAAAACTTTTTATGTATATGCACAAAGAATATTACGTGCAAAAATCCTGCTTGATTATGGTGACGACCATAATGCAGAATTATTATATGATATATTGCCCGATAGATTTAAGAGTGAAAAGACATTTACTTCAATACAAGAAAAAAAAATAATAATAGAAAATACATTGCCCTACCTTAGAGAAAAAGCTATAACTAAAAAATTAGAATATTTAAAGTACTTAGAAGCATTAGGAATTGAAAAAAATAAAAAAATTGTAGTTGTTGATACCGGAGCTGCAACATTCTCTGCTCAACAATTAGTTCATTACACATTAAATACGGAAGTGGATGGTATTTATACAACTGTGTCAAATGAAAAATATGCAAAAACAAAAAATATTATTTATCACACATGGAAAAATAAATTTGATAATATAGATGATATAACAGGTTTGATAGAATTTTTATTTACATCACCTGAACCGCCAATTATTGATATAAAAGAAAATCAACCTGTATATATTGCACCAGTAGACTCCAAAGAGTTATTGCGAAATAAGTTATACCCAGATATTTCATCTGGTGAAATAAGTTTTGTCGCAGATATCAAACAAAGATTACAGAATTTAAATATTGAGTTTTGCTGTAATTCCGTAAATAAATTTGTACGAATATTTTGTACAAACATGTCTAATTTTGAAGCAAATAGACTAAGCAAAATATATTGTTCCTCTAACGCAAATCATACAAGGTATGACTTAAAACTTCTTGAACAAATTAAAAGCTTTTCTAAAATTAAAAATAAAAAGCTAAACACATTAATTTCTATTAACCGTGAATATACAAACGGAATAACACGAATAAAAATTACATTATTTGGGTTTATTCGCATTAAAATTAAGATTTAAAAACTTAAAATACAAATTTGTTCATTTATATGTTTTAATATAAATAAAAGGAATTTTGCATGCAAAATGAAATCAAATCAGCTTTAAAACAAATCCGCAGCAACTTCTTAGCGTTAGAAGAAAAATCCGACATTTTGGAGAAGATTGCAAACTTATGGATTGAGGCATTAAAAAACGGAAACAAAATTATTTTTTGCGGTAATGGCGGCTCTGCTGCTGATTCGCAGCACCTTGCAGCAGAACTTATGGTCAGATATAAAATGATAAGGCACCCCATGCCGGCAATCAGCCTTACAACAGACACTTCTTCACTAACGGCAATTAGCAATGATTACGGCTATGAATATGTTTTTTCCCGTCAATTAGAAGGTATAGGAAACAAAGGCGACATTTTGGTCGGAATTTCAACCTCCGGGAACTCAAAAAATATTATTGAAGCTTTAAAAACAGCCAATAATATAGGAATAAAAACCATTGCGTTTACAGGCAATAGCGGCGGTGAAATAATTAAAATCGCTGATATTACACTTAACGTGCCATCCGATATTACAAACAACATTCAGGAAATGCATATTGCCTCAGGACATATCATCTGCGGACTTGTTGAAAAGCATTTTTTCGGATAATAAAACCAATAGAAAAATATTTGACTAAATGCGGGGACTTCTTTATTATAAAAAAAGACATCTTACATAGTTTTAATTTTCTAAAAAACACAGAGCTGATTTCTATGTATTCTAACGGGGTGGAAGAAGCTCAAGAAATGGATATTTATAATGAATAAAATTTTTGAATATATAAAAAATCAGCGATTTGTAATTAATTACTTAAGAATGTGGCCTTATGTACGTCCATACTGGTTTAGGGCGTTATGCTCCATGCTGATTTGTATTCCTATCGGATCCTTAGACGCGGTTATTGCGCTTGCGCTAAAGCCTTATATGGATTTGGTTATGGTTGAAAAATCCGTAACCTCTCCCTGGTACATTCCGCTCGGAATTGTTGCTTTCACAACTATTCAGGGGAGTCTAAAATACCTCTCTGCTTACCTTTCCACCTGGGTCGGAGGTAAAATCACTAACGGACTTAAATTCGATTTATTTAAAAAACTCCTTACATTCGAAACAGCCTTCTTTGACAGAAGAAATTCCGGAGATGTTATTTTTCAGTTCAATAATCTTGCAGATACAGCTTGCGCAGGGCTGCTTGATAACTTAAGCGTTTTTACACAAAGAATATTTTCTTCTATTTCACTGGTATGCGTTCTGTTCTATAACTCCTGGCAGCTTGCTTTAATCGCTTGTGTGGTTCTCGCATGCGCTTTTGCTCCTGTTGCAAAATTACAAAAAAGAATTAAAAGCGTTATGGAAAAGACTGTTGTTGCGGACTCTGCTATTATTACGGAATACAACGAAGTTTTTGCCGGAAATAAAACAATTACGTCATATAATTTGCAGGCCAATGAAACAGGAAAATTCCATTGGATTTTAAAAAATATATTTAACTTAAGAATAAAAATGGTACAGAAAACCCAATGGCTCTCTCCTATGATGCATGTCATTGTATCTATCGGAATTGCGGCTGCGATTGGTTACGGCTCACATCTGATTATGACAAACCAGATTACGAGCGGAAACTTTGTTTCTTTTATTACGGCGTTAATTCTTCTTTATACGCCGGTTAAAAATATCGGTAATAACCTTAATGCGGTTCAGTTTTCGTTTTACGCAATTGAACAGATATTTGATACTTTAAATGCAGCTCCGGCTATTAGGGATAAAGAAAACGCTGCGGTTTTAAACACTACACCGGAGCAAATCCAATTCCAGAATGTCTGGTTCGAATATATTGAAAATACACCTGTCTTAAAAAATATTAATCTCGATGTCCACAAAGGAGAAACTATAGCGCTTGTGGGTAATTCCGGAGGCGGTAAGTCCACTATTGTAAACTTAATCCCGAGATTTTATGACGTAAAAGGCGGTGCTATTAAAATTAACGGAATAGATATTAGAGATTATACGTTAGAGTCGCTAAGAAACAGCATTTCTGTAGTATTTCAGGATAATTTCTTATTCTCCGGAACTATTCGTGAAAACATCATGCTCGGACGTCCTGATGCAAGTGAGGATGATATGAAAAAAGCCCTTGAGATGGCATATCTAACAGATTTCGTATCCGAACTCAAAGACGGAGTAGATACTCAAATCGGAGAACGCGGAATTCTGCTCTCCGGCGGACAGAAACAAAGAGTTGCAATAGCAAGAGCTTTTCTTAAAAATGCTCCGATTATTATCCTGGATGAAGCAACCTCGGCATTGGATAACAAGGCCGAAGCGATTGTTCAAAAAGCAATCGATAACCTGATGATAGATAAAACCGTTTTTGTTATTGCGCATAGACTTTCAACTATACAAAATGCCGATAAGATTATCGTAATCAACAACGGAGAAATAGTTGAAGAAGGCAGGCATGAGGATTTACTCAAAATTGAAAACGGCGCTTACAAAGCTCTTTACGAAATGCAGTTTAAGAAACAAAAAGCTTCCGTATAATAAAAATCTTATTTATTTCATGCTCAACGAACTTTGTTTAGACTATAATTAGTATGTATAGAAAAACATTGTACACTAGAGGAAATAAATTATGGAAAAGAAATTTAAGCGTGTTAAAACGAAGATTGTAGCAACGCTTGGGCCGGCTACATCGAGTTATGAAATGATTAAAGCTTTAGTAGAAGCCGGAGCAACAATGTTCCGTTTAAATACTTCTCACGGTTCAGAAGAGGGGCATGCCCAGAATATTGCTTACATAAGACAGGTCTCAAAAGAATGCGGAAGATATATTCCTGTCTTAATCGACTTACAGGGACCAAAAATTCGTGTAGGTAATATTCCTAATCCGATTGAAATTAAAGAGGGAGAGGAAATTGTTCTTGAGGCTTCTGATGACGTAAATAATCCTGAAATAATCCCTGTTGATTATGAAGGAATTGCGGATGATGTTAAGCCGGGGGATAAAATTCTTCTTGACGATGGAAAAATCGGGCTTGAAGTTATTGAAGTTAACGGGACAAAGGTTAAAGCAAAAGTTCTTTACGGTTCTGAAATCCGTCCGAGAAAAGGTATTAATCTTCCGGGCTCAACTGCCAGTTTAGATGCAGTAACAGAACGTGATAAAGAATTTATCCGTTTTGCAGTAGAATATGACGCAGATTATCTTGCGCTTTCATTTGTAAGAGAAGCTAAAGATATTGAGCTTGCTAAAAAATATACCCAAAACTATGGCGGAAAAATTCCGGTTATTGCAAAAATAGAAAAACCGCAGGCCGTTGAACATTTAGAAGAAATTTTAAAAGTTGCTGATGGAATAATGGTAGCAAGAGGCGACCTGGGTATTGAAATGTCACCGGAGGAAGTCCCTATTGTTCAGAAATACATTGTTGACCAGACAATAAGAGAAAGAAAAGCCTGTATTGTAGCTACCCAGATGCTTGAATCAATGATAGAAGAGCCTATTCCTACAAGAGCGGAAGCAAGTGATGTTGCAAATGCTATTCTGGACGGAACAGACGCAATTATGCTTTCCGGCGAGACTGCAATGGGCAAATATCCTGTAGAAGCCGTTAAAATGATGAAGAAGATTGCTTCAAATGTTGAAAGCTGTAATTTCTGCTTATCTAATCTGGATTTAGAAATTAATGATAATTACGAGCTTTCTCCGCAAGCGATATCAAATGCCGCAGTAAAAATGGCAGAGGACTTGAATGCGAAAGCCATTTTAGCCTTCACCCATACCGGTTATACACCTAAACTGCTGTCAAAACTTCGCCCGACCGTTCCTATTATTGCAATCTCTGATCAGGAATCAACCTGCAGACGTCTTTGCCTGTATTGGGACATCTTTGCAGACCATAAAGACTGGGATACGGTTTTGGATGCAGATTTATTAGAAAAAATCAATGATTATATCTTAGAAAACACTAATTTCAAAAAAGGTGAAAGAATAATCATTATCGGTTCTATTCCAAAACTTATAACAGGCAGAACTAACTTTATCAGAGTCCACAGAATTGGTGCTCCTTTAGAAAAATAGCTTAAAAAAAGAAGTCCGCCTGTTAAATTTAACAGGCGGACTTCTTCTAACTGGCTAAATTCCAATATTCTGCAATTATATCATCTACAAAATCTCTAAATCTTACTGCAAATACAAAAGAAGCATCACCATCTGTATCCCAGCCAACACAAATTCTATGTCCATAAGATTCTCTATTTTCATTCATGTGCTTACAGATATTACCAATCATATTACTTGCATGTTTACCAGAATTATCTTTATGTCTTACAGAATCAATAGTTCCTTGGTATCTTTGAACCACATTATTAGCAGCTTGGCTTAAAATATTTTTATCAAGCCCAGCTGTTGATAAAGCTTCAACACATAAATTACCTAATTGAGTTATACGATCTTTAGCAATATTTATTTGATCACCGTATTTATCACCACCACAGTCCATTGCAACATGTAATTGAATTGTTGCATCAAAATTATTATATAATTCAGCAAAGCCTTTTGATGTAATTTGTTGTCCTTCTCCATCAGCAGCTGACACATTATAAATTTCAAGATGTTCAGAATTTGCTCCGTTCCATGTTGTTGCTTTATTAATTATTTCTGCATTACTTGGTTTAATTACTATGGTTATCTTTTGTTTTTCACCAACTTGGACACCATCAACTATAATAGCAACCTCAATAGTATAAGTTCCAGCTGTCGGACTATTGACCGTTAGGGTATTTGTAGCAACATCCATTGAACAATTTAGACCAGCATTATTACTTAGCTCAAATGTTATTCTGGTAGAATCAATTGCTGTATTGCCATTCATAACACTTGCACTAAACTTATGAGAACTAGCTGTATTTGTTTCTAAAGTTAACCTATTATTATCTATACCACTATTAAATGCTGATAATGTAAATGTAGAAGCATCACCAATTTCAAGAGCTTTAGCTTTTAATTCTGTAATTATTCCATCAATTTTAGATGGCATCATTGTGCTGATTTCTGTAGCATAGTTATCACCAAAGGCATCTTTAACTATTTCAGCCAACTTAGTGCTTTTTTCAGATAAAGCTTTACAGTATTCAATAGCAGCATTTTTGCGAGCCTCTAACTGTTTTTCTTCGCCTTCTTGTTTATCGGCAGCCTCTACGAGTTTATCATACGTTACATTCAACTCATCGAGACTCATATCACCAAAACCATTCGGATAGAACTCTGCAAGCCTTGAAGATACTTGTTCTATTAAATATGTAATAACTGCACCGGTATCTAAAGCACCATCGTTATTATCAAATTCACCATTCTGTGCTTTTTCTAGAACATCAGTCTTTATTTCTTTCATTACTGTTAGATATTTGCCATCATTAATAATAGTATTAGCAATGGATTCACTAATGTTGGTTG
>CALVEE010000204.1 GCA_944326495.1 Candidatus Gastranaerophilales bacterium
TAAAAGAAATGAAAAACTTTGTAATCGGGGTTAATCAGAAAGATAAGCACGGAGTCGGATATAACTGGGAAACAGAGGTTAAGCTTCCACAAACAATTGCCGATATAAGACTTGTCGAAGCCGGAGAATTATGCCCTGTATGCGGAAAACCGTTAAAAGTAACACGCGGAATTGAAGTCGGAAATATTTTTCAGCTCGGAACAAAGTATTCTAAACCGATGAATGCTGTTTATACAGATATTGACGGCAAGACAAAACCTTATATTATGGGCTGTTACGGTATCGGGATTTCGAGAACGGCAGCGGCTGCCGTTGAAGCGCATTATGATGAACACGGTATCAAATGGCCGCTTGCGATTGCGCCTTATCATGCAATTGTAATTCCTGTAAGCACAAAAGATGAATTACAGATGAAAGTTGCAAATGATATTTATACTACACTTAAAAAGCATGGTGTAGAAGTTGTTATAGACGACAGAGACGAGCGCGCAGGGGTCAAATTCAAAGATGCGGATTTAATAGGTTTTCCATACAGAATTACTGTAGGAAAAACAATTTCTGACGGGCTTGTTGAATTTAAAGAACGCGAAAGCGGAGAAGTTTCAAATATTAAACCTGAAGATGCGGCAGAAATTGTCGTAACAGCAGTGTATAATTTGAAATAAAGGGTTATAAATGACATCATCATATACAAGAAAAAAGAATACAACGACAGAAGATTTAGCTCACCTTATGCCTCAAAACATTGATGCGGAAGAAGCTATCTTAGGTGCAATTTTGGTTAACCCAAATTGTATGAATAAAGTTGTTGAACATATAAAGCCGGAGTCTTTCTATAAGCCGGCGCACAGATATGTATATGAAGCAATGCTTGAACTTTATAACAGCGAAGATAAACTAGATATAGTTACGGTTTCTGATGTTTTGAATATGAACCAGAAACTTGAACTTGTGGGCGGACGTGCTTTTATTAACGACTTAAGCTACAAAACGATTACTACAACAAACGTAGAATATTATGCCAAAATTGTTCAGGAAAAAGCTATTAAGCGCTCCTTGATTAATGCCGGTTCTGAAATCGTATCTGCCGGCTATGACCTTAATCCGGTTGAAGAATCGCTTGAACAGGCAGAAAAACTTATCTTTGATATAGCATCCCAAAAAGCTTCGCAGTCTCTTTCCCCGATAAGGGATTTGGTCTACGATACATATTCGGAATTGGAAGAAAGAGCAAATAATAAAGGCAAACTTACAGGTGTTCCAACGGGGTTCTATGATTTGGATACCCTGATGAACGGACTGCAGAAATCAGATTTAATAATCCTTGCTGCGCGTCCTGCTATGGGAAAAACTGCATTTGCATTGAATATAGCCCAAAATGTTGCTTTGCGGGCTAACACTCCTGTAGCATTATTTTCTCTGGAAATGTCAAAGAAACAGCTTGTCCAGCGTCTTTTAGCGTCAGAAGCGGAAGTTGATACACAAAGACTAAAGACAGGAAATTTGCAGGCAAAAGACTGGGAAAAACTGGCTATGGCTTCAAGCAGTATTTCAGAAGCTCCTATATATATTGATGATACGGCAGGCTGTACAATTACTGATTTAAGAGCAAAATGCAGACGTCTTGCCATGTCTGAGAAAAATCTCGGCTTAATCGTAATCGACTATCTGCAATTAATAGAAGGAACAGGAAGAGAAGACAGGATGCAGCAGATTTCAAGTATCTCAAGAGGTTTGAAAATCTTAGCAAAAGAATTGAATGTTCCGATAATTGCATTGTCACAATTATCCCGTGCGGTCGAGAGCAGAAATGACAAACGTCCGATGCTTTCTGATTTAAGAGAGTCCGGTTCTATTGAACAGGACGCTGATATTGTAATGTTTATATATAGAGAAGATTATTACAAAAACGCAAATGAGGACGAGGAAGCTGCTGAAAAAGCTGCAAATAAAGGCACTGCTACAATAATTATTGCAAAACACAGAAACGGGCCTGTCGGTGATGTTAATTTACTCTTTCAGGGAAGTATTACTAAATTTAAAAACCCGATTAAGACGGATGTATTCTAAATGAAGGGGATGCCGCTTGTCGTATTTATCAATAATCTTACTTGCTATAGCTTTATCAATTGATGCGTGCGTTGTGTCTTTTTCATACGGACTTGTTTATAACGAAAACAGGTTTAAAAATTCTTTTTTATTAGCGCTCTGCACAGGCCTGTTTCAGGGCATAATGCCTTGTCTGGGATATTTTCTTACTGGATTTGTAAAAGACTATATCGAACCTTATTCAGCCTTTATTGTATTCGTTATTTTTACCTACTTAGGAATAAAATTTATAAAAGAAGCTTTTGAGAAAGATAGAGAAAAACAGCTCTGCATTGATTTAAAATGTCTTATCTTAATTGGAATTGCAACCAGTATTGACGCTTTTTCTGCAGGAATTTCTCTCTCTCTTTTTGGAAATAGAATCCTAAAACCATCCCTGTTAATAGCTATTGTTACTTTCGTTAATTCTGCTCTAGGGTTTCATATCGGCGGGAAATTAAGACATATGCCTGTCAGAAACCTTGAAATCTCCGCTGGGCTGGTGTTAATTTTTCTTGGCATAAAAGCGTTTTTCTGATTTATTTTTAGGAAAAAAATATTTTTTCGTGTTTTGATAATAATATGAGATACAATCCCAAACTCGATAAGTTCTTAAACTCTTCTTCCCTCTCTGCTTCTATATTTTTATTAAGCGGCGGCTATAAAACCTATAGAGACTATAAAACTGCAGATACAAAATACAAAAAAAGATATCTGATAAAAGATTCTGTTGTTTTATCAGGAGCAGCCGCCGGACTTTTGCTAAACCGTACAGCCGCAAATAAAATCAGACAAAGCCATACATATGAAAAAGCAGTAACCCGAATTTCTCAAAAAATTAATGAAGTAAAATACAATTCTTCACTAAAATACACAAAATCGATTGTTAAAGAATTAATATCGGGCTTTGCCTCGACAGCATCCGGCATCTTAGGCGCACTCGGCGCAGATTATGTACTTTCAAAAACAAAATTTAAACAGCCGAAGAAAAACACAAACGAGCCTGAAAAAAATCAGTTAATTGTATATGTAGGTAACAATCTGGATAAATTCAGCGACAAAAATACCCGTGAAGTTATTTATTCAAGCATAACCGATATGCCTGCGATGAAGTTTGTCTCATCAAGCCTTATCGGTTCACAGGCAATTGAACTTGCAAAAGAGCGGGAGTTTGAAAAAAGGTTTCAAAATACAACCAAGTATCTAGTAAATGATACTCTGGTTCCCTTATTTTTTCTTTCTATATCAAGCGCTTTGACTAAAAATCTTAAACCAGCAGTAAGGCTTCCGGTAATATTCATAACACTTGCTGGCGGAACATTGTTATTTAAGAAAATTTTAAAAACAAAGTTAGATGTTCGTGATAATGGCATAATGTCCAAATAAAAATCGAGTCTTGCACACTTCCTCGCCCTACGGGAGCGGATTTGCGGACGGACGTGAGTCCGGATAGCGAACAGACTGAACCTGCTAAGCCGTGAGGCTTAAAGGTGAAGCTCTGTGAGCGTGGAGTAAATCCAAGACAGAGGATA
>CALVEE010000205.1 GCA_944326495.1 Candidatus Gastranaerophilales bacterium
TATGAGAGAACGTACTTTTTTGAGAATAATGCTGGATATTATATTCAATAACGCTGTTTTCAGAACAATAGCGTCTATTGTAAATTTTTGTAACGAAAAGAGGTATTATAGCCAAAAAGAATTAAAGTTTTTGAAAAAAATGCCGTTAAATAATAATACAATACCTAACGAGTATTACAAAAAAAGGTTTGTATTCACGAATATCAACAGCAAAGGAACAAATTTGAAATAAGATGTTAACATTTGTAACAAATACCTCTCAAAACAAGCAATTATTTGCAATTACATGTTTTATAATACATGTAGGCTTAGAATGCATAGGAGAAAAAGCTTATGCGTGAAGAACTACAACAAAGTATGAAACGGTTAGTGAATTTTATGAATTTTGCGCAGTCGTTTTTCAGACGGAAAAATCCATTTAAGGCACTGGCTGTAACGTTAATTTCGAGCCTGAAGGACATGCTCACCATAAGACAGAAGCTGAAAATGGCAAAATACAGGGTCAATTATCACAAACACCAGCTTCATAAGATGGAAAGTCTGATAGCAGAAAGCAATGAACACACATTCCTGAAAGGCAAGAATTTAAACGAAACAAGATAGAAGGAACAAGTTATGGGATTAATTGCCTCAAGTTTCAGGATGATGTATTTAACAGCGTATAAGATTTCGCTGGAATCAAAAATACAGTGGATTGCCTCTGCCAAGATGGAATTGGTTGCTTCATCCGATGAGATAATGTCTTTAGGTAACGATCTGGATCCTGAAAACCCTGCTGTTAAACAGCTGGAGGCAAGAAGAGATAAGCTTATTGTTTTAGAGAAAAAACTGGATTTACAAATGCAGGAATACCAGCAGAGACTTGATATGGTTAATGCCGAATATCAATCAGCAAGAAATGCAGTTAACGCAGGAATTCAGAACTCATTTACCTATAATTTTCAATAGGTGATTACTAAATCTACAGGGATGTCATAACTTTCGGGGTAAACCGTATCAATAATTAATTCTTTTGGCAGACATACTGCGGTTTTCCCCCTGTAATCCTTTAAAAATCGGTCATAAAATCCTTTGCCGTAACCCAGACGGTAATTATTCCTGTCACAGCAAAGCGCGGGAACTATTACTAAATCTATCAGATTTTTATCAACAGGAATTGTTAACGGCTCAAATGTCTTAAAACAGGAAATTTCAAGCTTGTCACCTTGTTTATAAGGACAGCAGAGCAAATTTTCTCCTTCAATTCTTGGGAGATAAAAGTTTTTTGTGTTATCTTCCATAATCGAAAGTAAATCGACTTCATTTTTTAAGGGATAAAAAAGCATAATATTTGCGGCATTTTTATACTCTTCTGTATTTTTAAGTTTTTCCGCAAGTTCCCTGCTGCAGCCGCTTTTGCATATATTCTTTAATTTGTTTCTTAACCCGTTTTTCATTAAACAATTGCTCCATGACTTGCATCTGACACTGTTTTCGAGTATTTGGCAAGATAACCCTTAGCATTGCTTACAAAAGGTTTCAGATTTTTTCTGCGGGCTTCAAGCTCTTCTTCGCTTACAAGAAGGTCTAAAGTCCTTTTATTTATATCAATTCTGATTTTATCACCGTCTTTAATAAGCGCAATTACCCCTCCGTTAGCTGCTTCGGGGCAGATATGACCGACGCATATACCTCTTGTTCCTCCTGAAAATCGGCCGTCTGTTATAAGTGCAGCTTTTGTTCCTAGTCCTTTTCCGACAAGAAGAGAAGTTGGCGCGAGCATTTCTCTCATACCCGGACCGCCTTTAGGGCCTTCATAGCGGATTACAACAACATCTCCTTCTTTGATTAAATCGTTTTCAAGCGCCTTCATAGCCTCTTCTTCCGAGTTAAAAGTTTTAGCCGTTCCTAAAAACTCATAACAGCTCTCGTCCACTGCAGAAATCTTGATTACAGAGCCTTCCGGCGCGATATTACCGTATAAAATCCCTAAGCCCGGTTTTGTTGTAAACGGTTCAGAATAAGGATGAACAATGTTTTTATCGCTATATACACTTTTATATTCCCCCCCCTTAAATTCAGGTACATTTTTAATGAGCTCATCTATTACAGCCGGAATTCCGCCTGCCTGATGGAATTGAGTCATCGTAATGTTTGAAGAGGGTTCAAGTTTTACAAATTGATGAATTTTATATGACAATTCCTCAAAGTCTTTAAGGGTAACCCCCTCTCCTTGAGGAGAGGGCTGGGGTGAGGTGTCAGCCGGCGAAGTTGTTTCGCCGCCAAGCCCGGCAGCATTTGCAAGCGCTAATATATGTAAAAACGAATTTGTAGAACCGCCCATAGCTAAATCCGCAATTATAGCGTTTCTTAAGCTGTCTCTTGTAATTATATCAAGCGGTTTAATATCTTTCTTTACCCTGTCAACTATCTCCATTCCGCTTTCAAAAGCAATTCTTCTTTTTTCGGAAGATACGGCAGATGCTGTAGCGCAATAAGGAAGGCTCATTCCTAAAACTTCCGTCAGACAGGCCATTGTGTTTGCGGTATATAATCCCTGACAGGCACCGGCAGACGGGCAGGAAGCTTCTTCCAGCTCTTCAAGGCGCTCTTTTGTAATCTCGCCGTTTCTGTATCTGCCGATTGCTTCAAAAGCTCCTTTTATCATAGTGAGTTTTTCGCATCTGCTTTCTCCGTCGAGCATAGGCCCTGCTGTTACAATAATTGCGGGAATATTAATCCTTGCAGCGGCAATAAGCATGCCTGGAGTAATTTTATCGCAGTTTGACAGGAGTACAAGTCCGTCAAGCTGATGAGCGTTAGCTACAGTTTCAACGCAGTCGGCTATTAAGTCCCTTGAAGGAAGTGAATACTGCATTCCCGAATGTCCCATTGAAATTCCGTCACACACGGCAGGAACTCCGAATATAAATGCTTGTCCGCCTGCTGTATGAATACCCTTTTCAATCTGGCGCTCTAAATCACGCATTCCTGTATGCCCCGGAACTAGATCAGAAAACGAACTTGCTATCCCGATAAACGGGCTTTCCATATTCTTTTTAGAAACTCCGGAAGCCATCAAAAGACTTCTATGCGGAGTCCTCGCTATTCCTTTTTTTATATTATCACTGCGCATAATAAAACCTCTTTTACAAAAGAATTTTAGCACGAAAACAAGTATATGTAACTTATAATAGTCGTTAGGGTTGTTGGAATTTCATACCCTGCTTTGAATTTCGTCTTTCAAATTCTCTGTCAATTTTATTAAGACAATCCAGTTTTTTCCCTATCCATCTCGGCGCAACAAGTTCTGTCCTTAATCCGTTTCCTGCAAGGCGGTGGATTGTGGTTTTTTGAGGTAAATATTCAAGAAAATCACAAACAGTACTTACATATTCATCCTCTGTCATGAATTCAATCTCGCCGGCTCTGTACATATCTGCAAGCTTTGTACCTTCAAGCGCACATAGCATATGTATTTTTACCCCTTCAGGCTCAAGTTTAGCTATAGTTTTAGCAGTTTCCATCATCTCATCATATGTTTCAAAAAGATTTAATATTACATGGAGACAGATGTTTATTCCCCTGTTTTTAGTTCTTTCATAAGCTTCCAAAAAACATTTGTAATCATGCCCGCGGTTAATCTTGAGTAAAGTCTTATCATGAACTGATTGCAATCCGTATTCAATCCAGGTGTAATAATCCGGAGCAAAAGAAGAGATAAGTTTTAATTTGTCTTCATCAATACAATCAGGCCTTGTACCTATTGAAATCCCGACTATGTCAGGATGGTGTAAAGCAGCAGTGTAAATTTTTTCTAATTCATTTACCGGTTTATATGTATTAGAAAAAGCTTGAAAATAAGACATAAATTTTTCAGCCTTGAACCTTTGTTTTAAAGTTTCTGCTCCGACTCTCACCTGTTCTTCAATACTCAACCTATTAGAATGCGCCTGCGAAAAACTTCCGCCGTCATCACAGAATATGCATCCGCAATTTGAAATTGTTCCGTCGCGGTTAGGACAGGAAAAACCGGCATCAATGGTTATTTTATAAACCTTTGCTCCGAATTTATCTTTCAAATATCTGCTGAATTGATTATATCTTTTTTCTTCCATCTATAAACTTATTAAATACCATGTAACAAGCGTTAAATAGACAGCCAAGCCTATAACGTCAATTGTCGTAGCAATTACAGGGCCTGAAGCTACCGCCGGATCAATCTTCATTTTCTTTAAAATTAAAGGAGTACAAGTTCCAATCATAGTTGCAATAGTCATATTAAGAGACATTGCAACCCCGACAATAAGCCCTAATTCAAGATTATGCTGCCATCCCCAGGTTACAAATGTTACAAGCATCCCGAAAATCACCCCGATACTTAAGCCTGTTACCGTTTCTCTCATGATATGGTGCCATCCGGAGTTCAATGAAATCTGTCCGGTAGACATACCGCGAACCATAAGCGTAATGCTCTGAGTTCCGATATTTCCGCCCAACCCTGCTAAAAGAGGCATAAAAGCGGCAATAACCGGAAGCGCGGTAAAAGTATGGTCAAATTTGTTTGTAACAGTAACCGCAAGGAATTCGCCGATAAGCGTAATAAAAAGCCAGGGAATTCTTGCCTTAATTGAGTGTGCAAGACTTCCTGTAAGCAAATCATCATCCTCATCACCCAAATCCGTAACAATACCTGATGATGTCAAAATTTCATCTGTTGTTTCTTCTTCAACAATATCCTGAACATCATCCCAGGTTACAATCCCCTTAAGATGATTATACAAATCTACTACCGGCAAAGCATTAAATTGATATTTCATAAAAATATCCGCTATATGCCCCTGATAATCATCAACATGAACCTTTACAATATCCTTTGACATAATATCGGAAATATTTAAATCCATCGGAGCTGTAATCAAATTTCTTAAAGAAGCAACTCCGACAAGATGATTGTTTTTATCAACCACGTAAACGTAATAAAGCTCCATGTTTTCCTTTTCAGCTTTAATCCTGATTGTTTCCAGCGCTTCTTTAACAGTCATATTGTCATACACGGTTAAAACAAGCGGAGTCATAATACCGCCTGCCGTATCCTCGTTGTATGTCAAAAGTTCTCTAATTTCAGAAGAAAATTTCTGCGGAAGCTGGTCTAAATAAGCCTGCGACTCATCCTCTTCCATATCACCTAAAACGTCAGCAGCTTCGTCATGCGGAAGTTTTGAGATTAATCTTGAAGCAAGCTCCGTATCAATATCGCCTAATATTTCAACCTGCAGCTGCGGCGGCAGATATTCTATCATATCAGCAGCTTTTTCTTCATCTATAAGCGTAATACACTTAAGCCTCTCCTCGGGCTTAATTTGCTGGAAAATATCCGCTAAATCTGCCGAGTGATAGCTGTTTAACTCATCCCGAAGCTGCGGCTCAGCATCCGAGTCGATTAATTCCTGTATTCTATCTATTGTATTTTCTAAATTAGTCATGGTTATTTGGTTTAGGAGTTTAGTGGTTTAGGAGTTTAGGAGTTTAGGAGAAGTTATAAAATTCTCTTTTAAACTGCTCAACTTCTAAACCTATAAACTCTATTCTATTTTTATCTGTAGTTAGTGAATTGCAGCGGATAATCATACTTATCCTCATTTTTTCTCAAAATTTGTATAACTTCCTGCAAATCGTCCTTGCTTTTTCCGGTAACCCTTACCTGCTCTCCTTGAATTGAAGCCTGAACTTTTAATTTTGTATCTTTAATGTCTGCAACAATTTTTTTAGCAAGTTCTTGAGTCAATCCCTTTCTAAGATTAAAAACCTGTCTTACATTCCCGCCTAATGCATTTTCTACAGTCTGCGGGTCTAAAATCTTTATACTCAAACCTCTTTTAACAAGCTTAGATTGTAGAATGTCATAAATATTTCTAAGCTTCATCTCATCATTTGTCGTAATTGTAATAGACTTATCTGCCTCCAAATCAATTGTAGAATTGGAATTCTTCAAATCAAAACGTGAGGTTAAATCCCGCTTAACCTGATCAACCGCATTCACAAGCTCCTGCTTATCAAACTCGGATACAACATCAAAACTGCAATCTTTAGCCATAATGAACTCCTAATTAAAATTTACCATGTTAATAATAACATGAATAAATTAATATAGAGCACCTATCCTGCAATTTTATTCAAAAGCCTCCTAAAGAAAGACGGTTTGATACTTCCTTTTGCAACAGGAGTAATCGGCTTTGGATATTCCTGCCAGTACGGCTGCGTTCTGAAATCATTTTCATTTCCGTATCTTGATTTAAAATACTGGTGCATATTGCCGCTTCCCATGCCCATCATAGGATATCCATACATACCATAATTAAACATAATTCTACACCTTCTATTTACTTCACTATATATATAAAGTCTTTTTGTGTAAAAAACTTGCTTTTATGTAACAGATTGTAACAGCTTTGGTTAAATTTTATATTGCCGCCCTCTCTTATTCACTTTTAAATCTTATTATAGTAATATATTGTTATGAGAAGAAAAGTTTTAGGGACAGTTTGTTGTTTAGCTGTTTGTGCTTATTTAGGGCAAGGGACAGTTTTTAGTGCGCCTAACAGCGCTTTTGCAGAACACTACAATATGGCGCAGAATTATTTGATGCAGAACCAGTATTCTTCATCAATCGTAGAATTTAGAAAAGCATTAAGGATTAATTATCTTGATAATTCGGCAAGGATAGGGCTTGTTAATGCATATCTTGCAAGAGCTACATACTATGCTAATCAGGAAAAAAATTATGATAAGGCCGCAAATGATTTTAGAAGCGCAATTTTTTATTTAAAAATTTATCCATCTAAAGACCAGACTGTACAAAATTCTTTAAGCATGATAGCTTCGGCAACAGAGAATTTAAATCAGTGTTTAAAAGTTATAAGTTTTGATACTACATCCGGCTCAAGATATAAAAGAGCGGAAGAGTTAAGAGCTATGGGAAATTTTTCGGCTGCCGCGTATGAGTTTTCAAAAGCCTCTGAGAGCGAAAAATTAGCAGGGGACTCTAATATTCAGATAGCGGATTTATTGAAACTTTTGGGAAATGAACCGCGCTCTGCTGATTATTATAAGGCTGCTCTTGATTTAAAACCGACAGACGGCGTTTTAAGGATGAAATACGCCAGGACTCTTGATAAGCTCGGACGGTATGATGAGGCTGTCACTCAATACAATGAAGCTTTAGCTAATTCAAAAGGCGATATGGAAGTTTTGTATGCCTTAGAGAGGATTTATCTAAAAAAACTTGCCATAACCCCTAATGATGCGGAATTGAATGCCAATATCGGTGCAATTAAGCAGTCACAGGGAGATTTTGAGACCGCTTTGAGTTATTACGGAAAAGCTGAAAAACTTAACCCGTCGAATGTTACAACAAGATTAAATGTCGGAACACTTTTCCAGCAGAGAAAAGAATACCAGAAAGCAATTCAGTCTTATGATTCAGTTTTAACTTTGTATCCTAATAATACACAGGCGCTTTTATATAAAGCTCAAGTATATAAAGAAATGGGTGATGGTAAGACAGCTTTCAGCCTGTATAAAAAGATACTTTCAATAGACCCGAATAACGCGGCAGCTAAGGCTGAAATTGCGGGAGTTATCAAGGATACAATGTCACCTTCAGAATACATTGATTATCTTGCAAAAAACGGCAGTTCTTCCGAGTTGTATGATTATTCTTATCAATTACATCAGGAAAACAAAATTGACGAAGCAATTTCCGGCTATAAAGCCGTAATTTCAAAAGACAGTTCAAATGTTAATGCGTATGTAAATTTAGCTGTTTGTTATGCGTCAAAAAATGATTATAATAATGCCGTAAATACTTTAAATACAGCAAAAGCTAAGTTTCCGGCTAATAATTTAGTCCTGAAAACATTACAGAATGTCCAGCAGGATTCTGCTTCTACAAAACTCGCCTCTGCTTCTGCAAGCTATGAAAACAAAGACTATCAGCAGGCAATTCAGCAATATCTTGCAATAAATCCTCCTACGGAGGACTCTATGCTTGGAACTGCAGCTTCATATCAGGCGTTGAATGATTATAACAGCGCTATTGAGTATTACAAAAAAGCGGAGCAGATTAATCCTAAAAACGCCGAAATTCCATACTATATCGGTTATTTGTATTCAGAGCAGCAAAACTGGAGTCTTGCTGAAACATACTTAAATAAAGCAGTTCAGCTTAATCCTCAATCAGAAGCAAAAGAACTTTTAGCATATGTTAATCAAAACGGCTCTTTATCTGTTTTAAATGAAGGTATTGAACTTTTTGAAAAGAACAATTTCCAGGAAGCTCTTGCAAAGTTCAATACGGTAATAAAAAAAGATGCCAAGAATGCTTATGCATACTACTATAGAGGTCTGATTTACGATGAACAGAAACAGCAAAAGCTTGCAATTAATGATTATCTGAGTGTTTTAAAATATTCTAATGAATTCCCGATTGCAAATTATATGCTCGCAGTAGATTATGACAGCTTGAATAACTATAAAGAAGCATTCAAATATTACCAGAAATTTATCTCTGCCTACACAACAGACGATGAGTATTTAAAATATGCAAAATCCAGAATGGAAGAATTGAAGCCTTACGCAGGCGGTTAGAATATGAATAGCAAAGTAAAAACGTTAATTTCAAGCCGTGTTTCACTTGCCCCGATGGCGGGAATAACTGATTATGTCCTGCGCTCTTTAGTCCGGCAGTATTCAAAAACCTGCCTTTTGACAACAGAAATGATAAGTTCGGAAGCTTTAACGCAAGTTAAAGATACGGTAATTACTGCAAGAGATGAAAACCATTCTCCGGTTTCATACCAATTAAGCGGTCACAAGCCTCAAATGATAGCTGATTGCGCTAAGTACCTTGAAGATTTTGCAGATATGATTGATATTAACATGGGCTGTCCTGTAAATAAAGTTGTAAAAGGTACTGACGGCTGTGCTTTAATGCGCAATCCCGATTTGGCTGCCGAAATTGTAAGAACGGTAAAGGCTGATATTTCAATACCTTTAAGTGTAAAATTTCGTCTTGGATATACATTTGACGAGTTAAATTATGTAGAATTCGGACAAAAAATGCAGGAAGCCGGGGCAGATTTTATTACAATACACGCCCGTACGCGTTCACAAATGTACGGAGGAAAAGCTGATTGGGCGAAGATTGCAGAATTAAAACATAATGTCGATATCCCTGTATTTGCAAACGGTGATGTAGTTTCAATCGAAACTGCTGTTCAGTGTCTGGAGGAGTCAGAAGCTGACGGGGTTGCAATCGGCCGCGGAGCTCTTGGTGATCCGTCATTACTATATAGAATAGAAAAATATCTGCAAACCGGAAAATATTTACCCCCGCCTTCTTTAGAAGAGAAAATAGAAACATTAAAACTTCACCTTCTTGAAGAAATGGAGCTTCGCGGAGAAGATGTCGGGTTAAAATTCTGCCGCAAATTTATTCCGTATTATCTGAATGGCTTCCCGGGAGCTTCAAAATTAAGAGGGGAGCTGGTCTTAATGGATAAGCCCAGTGAAGTATTTTCTGCGCTAAATAATATAATACCTAAGTTAATGTCAGGCAATGCCTGACCTACTGCTAAATGCCTGACAGCTTCCCTCTCCTTACAGGCATTAGTGTCCAAGAAAAATTTTAGAAGTTCCCCCAAAAAACCAAATATCAGTAAGAACCCCTCCCCGAAATCAAAGATTTCGACCCTCCCACAGGGGGCGGGTAAACTCCACGCCTGGCGTGACGGCGCCCTCGCCCCTTGTGGGAGCGGATTTGCGGACGGACGGTAGTCCGGATAGCGAACAGACTGAACCGACTAAGCCGTGAGGCTTAAAGGTGAAGCTCTGTGAGCGTGGAGCAAATCCAAGATAGAGGG
>CALVEE010000206.1 GCA_944326495.1 Candidatus Gastranaerophilales bacterium
ATGGGTGCCAGCCCGTAAGGGAGAAATTAGAAAAAATAGGAGACCAAAACCAAACGTACGAATTTTATAAACATATAGTAGAATTTATTTTCTATAAACGCATAAATCTTAATAAGCACCCACCCCAACCCTCCCTCATAAGGGAGGGAGTTGCGCCAAGCATGTAGCGTTCCTTCCCTTGAGGGAGCGGATTTGCGGACGGACGTAAGTCCGGATAGCGAACAGACTGAACCGGCTAAGCCGTGAGGCTTAAAGGTGAAGTTCTGTGAGCGTGGAGCAAATCCAAGACAAGGTTAGGATGGGCGCTTTCCCGTAAGGGCAAAGGTTATAAATTTATAAACTATTTATCCCTTACTGTTCACCTGCAAATATGTAAACAAATTTAAACCTCACGTCTTGACACCTCTTGCATGCTTGTGTTTAAATAACCTATATAAATAGTATTAGATAGGTTAATCGTGCCAAAACGGGCGGAAGGGCCGAAAGCTTCGGGAATCAGTACAATAGCTTAATACAGAAAGACGGAAGGCCTGAGAATATAAGTCAAAGTGATTTATAAATCCCCCTGCGATTCCTCAAAAAAAGAAAGGAAGTACATATGTACGCAATAGTCGAAACAGGCGGTAAACAATACCAGGTAGAAGAAGGACGTTATGTTGACGTCGAATTGTTAGGCGAAGAAAAAGACGCTAAAGTTGTTTTTGATAAAGTCGTTATGATTGTTAACGGCAAAAAATCAAAAGTCGGCCAGCCTTATGTTGCTAACGCTAAAGTTGAAGGTACAATTGTTAAAAACGATAGAGCAAAGAAGATTATCGTTTTCAAACAGAGACCTAAAAAAGGCTACAGAAAAAAACAAGGCCACAGACAAGGTTTTGCAAGAGTTATGATTAACAAAATCAGAACAACAGCTGCAAAAGCTAAAACAGAAGGAGTTGAAGCTGCTGAATAATCTGCGGGCTTCTCTAACAAGATAAAACTAATTTAAAGGAGATATAAAAATGGCACATAAGAAAGGTATGGGATCAACCCGTAACGGCCGCGATTCCGAAGCGAAGCGATTAGGCGTTAAAAAATTCGGCGGTGAAATTGTTAAAGCCGGAAATATTCTTGTCCGCCAAAGAGGAACAAAAATTCATCCGGGTAACAATGTAGGTATCGGATCTGATGATACTTTGTTTGCTCTGATTGACGGCCAGGTTAAATTTGAACCGCACAGACGTGACAGAAAACAGGTATCTGTTTACGCTGTATAGAATTTTAATAGAAATAGAAAAAGAGCTTTCTGTATACAGAAAGCTCTTTTTTAAACCGGCAAAAAAAAATTTTACGGTTTTTAATACATATGAAAGCAGGTGAAAAATGAACGTACAACAAATTTCTTCAATTAATTGCAAAGCAAACCCTCTTGCAGGCGCTAAAAAACTCAATATTCCGCTCAAAGACGGCAAAGAAGCTGTTCTTAAGCTTAATGATAAAGCTTATGAGTGTCTTATCCTTAATAACGGTAAAATCACCGGCGGACGCGGACAGTATTCTCCAGAGAAAATCCAGCCTCAAGATTGGACAAAGCTTTTTAAGCAGTTAAACGAACACGTTAAAGAAGGTTTTGATTTCGCAGGAGAATTTATTCAAGCCTTACTTACAAAATAATTGCCCAATATTGAAAAATATAGTATAATCAACTCGTATCCCAATGAATAAGGAAGAGAAGATATGAGTGAGATTTGCAAAAATTGGACGCAGTGGCTTAAAAAGAACCGCTTTGCCGGCCAGACACCTGAAATGGTTGAACAGACTACAAAATGGCTTGAAGCGGTGCGCGATGTTATTATTGTTTATGCTGAAATAAAGCCGTATGATGTCGTGCTTGATATCGGATGCGGAACCGGGCTTCTGGCGTTCAAAGCGCTTGAGATGCAGAATTGTCAGGGTAAAGTTATTTTTTCTGACATGTTTCAGGACTGTCTTGATGATTGCAAAAAAATTCTGGATGAAGCAGGAGTAACAGGTGGTTACGAGCTCTTAAAATGCCCCGTCCAGCATATCGCACTTCCGGAAAGCAGTGTGCACAAAGCTCTTATGCGCTCGGTTCTGGTTCATGTAGTCAATAAACAGCCGGCTTTTAATGAAATATACAGGGTCTTAAAGCCGGGAGGAAAGTTATGCGCATTTGAGCCCATAATACGTTCAAATACGCGTTATTGGGAAATACTTGACCCTGTTTATATTGAAAAGTATGAAGATTTTAAGCGTGTAGAAAACGAGATTATGGAGAACCCTCTGGATTCACTCTGTAACTTTGATGAACATACTCTAAAAACAAATTTAGAAATCGCAGGTTTTTCTATCCCTGATGTTAAACTGCAGGAAGTCCGCTCAAGCTATGTAGTTCAGCCAAATATGGTAAGAGAATGGTTTATAAATCCGCCTTCCCCTGACCAGCCTTCTACAAAAGAAAGGTATCTTAAGTATTTTGATGAAGCAACAGTTGAAAAATACATGCAGGATGTTCAGAACTATCTCACCGGACGTGAAATAAGTCTGAAAACCAATGCAGTATTTATTAATGCGACAAAATAGGGGGGAAGAACAATGGAAAAACAAACTGCAATAATTATACCGGCAAGATACGGTTCTTCAAGGTTAGAAGGCAAGCCGCTTTTAACCGCCAACAACAAACCGATTATTCAATGGGTTTGGGAAAAAGCCTCTGCCTGTCCTCTTGCCGACCGTGTAATTGTAGCAACGGATGACGAGAGAATTTTTAATGCCTGCAAAGCTTTTGGCGCAGAAGTCGAAATGACTTCTGCAAGTCATAAAAGCGGAAGCGACAGGATTGCAGAAGTTGCGCAAAGGCATCCGGAGATTGAATATATTATCAATCTTCAAGGAGACGAGCCTCTAATTGAAGAAAGCAATATTGAGCTTGTAATCACAGGGGTTAAAGAGGATGAGAATGCTGATATTTCCACATTAGTAAGAAAAATTACGGATGAGAAAGATATTACCAATCCCAATCTTGTGAAATGTGTATTCGATATTAACCATTATGCAATGTATTTTTCGCGTTCCAAAATTCCTTTTGAGAGGGGAAATAACAAGGGCGAATTTTACGGACATCTCGGAATATACGGTTATAAGCGGGAAGCACTGTTTAAGATGACAAAACTTCCACAGTCAATGTGCGAAATTTCAGAAAGCCTTGAACAGCTAAGAGCGCTTCAAAACGGGATGAAAATAAAAGTTGCTATAGTTAATAATATTCCTGTTGGAATTGATACAATGGAAGATTTTGAGCACTTCAAATCAATGATTGAGGGGTAAATAAGAGGGGTAAATAAGAACACAAATTCCAGTGTAGAAATAGGAAAATATATTGATTATTTCATATCTTATTGATATGATAAATTTGTACATTTAAAACAGAATACAGGCAGAAGATTTTAACAAAACATTTTAACTATCGGGAAAGGAGGTTAAAATGATAGTTAAAATCAACGAAAAAGAACTAATACTATTGATAGTATTAGTTCTGCTACTCAAGTCCTTTAACTAGGACGCGGGTGAGGGTGTTGACGTCACCCTTGCCTGTATTCTCATTATAACCGATTTTTTATTTTTTACAAGTAGACAAAAAGGACCGGACGTTGAATATAAAAACTGAAATTACTAAATTACATTACACAAAAGAGCCTAAGGGCTTGTTATTTAATATTCTTGAATTTTGCTCTATATTTTATGGAGCAGGAAGCGGGTTAAAGAATTTTTTATATGATAAAAAATTCTTGAGACCTAAAAAAGTTGATGCGTTTGTAATCTCAATCGGGAATTTTACCACAGGAGGAGTCGGTAAGACCCCTGTAACAGCAGAAATCGCGAAATATTTCGTTGAAAAAGGAGAGAAAGTCGCAATAATATCACGCGGTTACGGCGGAAAATTAAATAATAAACAGGTAAATGTAATTTCTGACGGGATTAATTTATATTATAAAGCTGATATGGCAGGAGATGAGCCCTATTGGTTTGCAGTAAACCTTAATATGTGCGCTGTTTTAACCTGCGCAGACAGGTTTAAGGCTGCAAAGTATGCAGTTAAGAATCTTGGTGTTACAAAGATTATCTTAGATGACGCGTTTCAGCATAGAAAAATATACCGGGATTTAGATATAGTGCTTATGGATTCGGAAAAAATGTTCGGAAATGAAAACCTGCTCCCCGCAGGACCTTTAAGAGAAGGCCTTGAGGGTTTTAGAAGAGTCAATAAGCTGCTTATTGTGAGCAAAAATGTTGACCATACAAGAGCAGAAAAATTGGTAAAAATCATGGAGAAAAAAGTTTTCGGGAAAATTGCCCCCTCACCCCAGCCCTCTCCCGCCGGGCGTGGGAGAGCTGAACTCTGCAAAATTGAGCCGGATTATATTTATAACATCGTATCAGGCGAACACCTTGAAAAAGGTGCTGAAATTACTGCACTATCAGCTATCGGCCAGCCGGAACAGTTTTATAAATTTTTAGAAAAAGATTATAAAATCAAAGACAAACTAACTTTTGATGACCATCACCAATACACAAAAGATGATATCGAAAATGTTGGAGGAATTATTGTTACAACGGAAAAAGATGCTGTGAAACTTGCTCCTCTGGGTAAAGCAGATATTTATGCACTAAAACTTAAAACAGTTATAGATGTTGAAAAACTACTCGAACCGTCTTCTACCCCGCATTCTTAATCAAAATCAAACAACTCTTTTTCCGTAATATCAAGACAATTACATAATGCAAAGAGCAAATGCAAACTTATTCTTCTTTTAGCCGTTTCTATTTTTGCTAAATGTTCTCTTGAAATATTTAACATATCAGCAAGTTCATTTTGTGATAATCCCTTAGATTTCCTTGCCTTCTGTATATTTTTCCCAAGTTTAATAAGTTTTGTGACCTCATTTGTCATACTTTTTATTTTCTGATACACTTTAGAAAAAGTATGTAGTCTAATAGAGAACAAAATGGACAATAATAAAAAAACATTACTAATAGACTTCGATGGAGTCCTAAATATTTACGAAGGTAAGTTTCAAAAAAATTATATTCCAAAACTTAAATCTGGAGCTTACCAATTTCTGGAATATCTGGCTCAAGAATATAATATTAAAATATTTACAACACGAAATAAAATGTTGACTGTAAAATGGCTAATTGAAAATCATATCGACTGTTTTATTTGCGATGTAACCAACACTAAAGATTTAGCCTATTTATATGTAGATGATAGGTGTGTTTGTTTTAATGGCAACTACCAAGAAACAATAAATGCTATAAGGAATTTTAAACCTCATTGGAATTTGTAAAGCAGTTTAGTTTTGTAGAGGGCAAATTTTTGCACCAATATGACATTTCTATTTATGTTATAATCAACAAGAGAATAAAGCAGCCGGATAATCGCGCCCGTCAGGGTGAGGAAAGTCCGTGCATCCAAGGACAGGCCGCCGGAGAAACTCCGGGCAGCGCGAGCTGGCGGAAAGTGGCACAGGAAATATACTGCTAACCACCTTTTTGAAAGGCAGGAGCGATGGTGCAACGGTGAGTTAAGAGCTTCACCAGCGGTATCGGAAGGTACCGGCTAGCTAAACCCCGGCCGGATGCAAGATTGAATAAGGCGCTTGAGGTGTCCGCCGAGCCTTGAAAAATCGCTAGAGATTGGGAGCAATCCCAATACCAGACAGATGATTATCAGTACACTTTGCTTTTTTATTTGGGATTAACAATCCCAATTTGAAAGTAGGGTAGAAAAACAGAACACGGCTTATGAGCTGCTTTATTCTTTTTATTTTTTACACAAAAGTCATTTTTTCTTGTAGTGCATGCGCAGACTCTTCATATCCAGCCCTACCCATTAGAGCATAAGTATAATTTTTTGCTTGCTCAACACCAGGCTGACTAAAAGTATCTATATTATACAGTTCTCCCGCTATTGCTGTTTGAACTTCAAGCATATAAAGCAATTGGGCGATGTTATACTCATCAATCCTTTCTATTGTAATAGTCATAGTAGGACGTGAATAATCAGCAAGCGCAACCCTTGTTGAATCAGCCTCCGCATTAATCAAATCATTAATAGTTTTTCCACCTAAATACCCGATACCAGTATAATCAAAGATTTTAGGGATTTCCAAAGTCGTATCAAAATTTTCTACACGAATAAATGTGATAATTTTATTATTAGGCCCCTCATTATAGAGCTGAATTTGTGAATGCTGATCAGTTGCACCAAGCGCTTTTATCGGAGTCGGACCAATATTAACCTTTTCGCCATTATTATTATACTCTTTTCCGAGAGATTCTGCCCATAACTGAACATACCAATCAGATACATACTTAAGCCTACTAGAATAAGGCATCATGACTGATAAATTCTTTCCTTTTTTAGTATCTAAAAGATACTGTATTAATGCACCTTGAGCAGCAATATTTTGGTTAATATCAGTATTTTTTAAAGCCAAATCCATATCCTTAATACCGTTCATAATCTGATCAATATCAAGCCCTACAAGAGCGAACGGCACAAGCCCTACAGCAGAAAATACAGAAAATCTACCCCCAACATCATCGGGTACAAAAAATGTCTTATAACCCTCCTGATCAGCCAGTTGTCTTAAGACTCCCATCTTTTTGTCAGTAGTAGCAACAATGTTTTTCCTATAATCATCACCGAGTTCTTGCTCTAGAAGGTTCTTAATAATCATATACTGAGACATTGTCTCAGCAGTAGAACCGGATTTTGTGATTACATTAACAAGAGTTCGTTTTAGATCTAAAACTTTTAATAATCCAACAATTGTATCCGGATCAATATTGTCTAAAAAGAATATTCTAGGAAGCCCACCTCTTTGCTCAGGAGTTAAAAGATTCCAATATGGTTTCAAAAGAGCCTCCGTAACGGCAATTCCGCCCAAAGCCGATCCTCCAATACCAAGTACAAGGATATTATCAAACCTACCTTCTACCATAGAGGCAAATTCTTTTACATACCATACAGTTTCTTCATTATAGCCTAAATTCATCCACTGAAGCCATTGACCCGGCTTATCTTTGCGTTGGTTTAAACTTTTGATTATATCTGAAATTTTGTCTTTGTAATTTTCAAATTCTGCGCTTAAGTTTAATCCGTTTTCTTCGCCAATTATTGCCGAATCTGTGTTTCTGCAGTTCAATTTAAGCATCTACATCCCTTTCTTATTTATATACCCGTACTAAAATTGTACTAAATAAAGTTAAATTTTCAAGAGTTACATGTATAGTGGTAATGCATTATTTGGGGATAATAAAAATTTATTTATATTTGTAGTAAAATACAAACAAGAATAAAGATTTTAAAAAGGAGATAACATGAATATAACATTGCTTAACGAGGGCTTATTTGTAATGATAATTGGAATGGGGACCGTTTTTATATTTCTCACGGTTATGATATTAGTTATGAATTTAAACTCAATATTTATGCAAAATGTTATCAACAAGTATTTCCCGGAAGAGAACCAAACTAAACCAAATAAGACAACCAATGAAGATGAAGAAATTGCACTTGCAATTACTTGCGCCTATGCAAAATCCATATCTTAATAAAACAGTTCAAAAAGTCAAAAGCGGTTTTGCTTTTAGAGTATTATGGACTTCCGTATATCGCAAAAAAATAACATAATACCGGCAAGGAAAAGATTTCAGCTAGCCAAAAGTTATACTTCTAAGTTTAACATTATTCTGAAGGAGCAGAAGCGACTGAAGAATCTCTATTACTTCAATTCAAAAAGTTATTGTTGGGTTTCACCCAACCTAC
>CALVEE010000207.1 GCA_944326495.1 Candidatus Gastranaerophilales bacterium
GCTAATGAATAATTTAGATTAAAAACAAGAAATAGACTGTAGAAAATTTAAAGAACAAGTTGCCGAAAAAAATCAAACCATGTGGAACAAATAATCAAACCATGTGTTCTTTTACATGAACACTGTATTTGTATTAAACCAGACATTTCAATCCTGTACGGTTAAAATGATTTTACCCCTTAAAGTGGCTTTGTGTTTAGGAACTGTCGGTTGGGCATACTTGCCTTACAATACTAAATATTATTCTCAGCCGATTCAAATATTGGCTATGGATTCTTATTTCACAATGATTGAGTAAGTTTATTAAAATTATCCAAATATGTCTGCGCAAGTTTTGGTTTATTCAATTGTTTGTAAACATAGGCTAAATTGTAATGAAATTCAGGCACATCTGATTTATACATTATAGCTTTATTCAAGTTTGTCTTAGCTTTTTTTAAATCCCCGAGCTTCATATAAGTGCATGCCATGTTGTAATATACATAAGGATTTTCATCATTTAATCTCGAAGCTTTTTTATAATTCTGCAGAGCCATATTGTACTGCCCGTTTTCTAAATAATTATTCGCAAGGTTATAATAAGCCTTATAATACTTTGGATTAATATTAACAGCTTTCTGGTACATAAAAACAGCATTATCTCTTTCGCCTTTGTCATCAAGAATATTCCCGAGCAAAAGCCAATCCTGCGCAGAGCGTTTATCCTCCGGTATCTGCAAAATTAAATCCATGGTTTTTTGATAATTATTATCGCTATAGAAAGCCGTTGCCTGCTTTGATAAATCATCTGCGGCAAAACAAACTCCCCCTGCCAGTAATATAGCTGTAACCAAGATTTTCTTCATACTCTGATTATACGCAAAACTTTTACATTAATCAAATTCTTGAAATTAGTTCTTGTAAATGTTACACTCAAAAAGAGAAGATAAGGAGTAAAAAATTTATGGTCTGTTTAACATCAAACAAAATTGATACTAAACTTGTATCGGAAGCTTTAAAAGTATTAGGAAAAGAGAACTTTGCTCTTATTATCCACGGAAGCAGCTTTCCTTCAAAAGAAGGTGAAGACACAGGATTTGGGACTTTCAATTCAACAGCCGGACATGAGCTGATTGATTACGCGCACGGAATTTTTAATGCGCTTCAATTAGGCCCTGCAGGAAAAACAAAGAGTTCTGATTCTTCACCTTATACGGGTACTATTTTTTCAGGAAATCCGCTGTTTATAGATTTAAAACAGCTTACTGAAAAAAAATGGGATAATATTTTATCTCAAGAAACTTTTGAAAAAGTTGTTGCGGGAAATCCTAACCAAAACCAAGGTAAAACAGCTTATTCATATATAACGAAAGCGCAAAATGAAGCTTTAAAAGAGGCCTGGGAAAACTTCAAAAATATTCACGGCGGACTTTTAGGCTCACCTTTAAAGAAAGAGTTTGAAAAATTTAAAAAAGAAAATGCAGAGTGGCTTGATAATGATGCTTTATATGAAGCACTTTCTATCGAAAATGATAATGATTTCTGGTATACCTGGAAAAATGAAACAGATAAAAAGTTAATGAACCCTAAAAATGATGAGGAGAAAAAAGCTTTTGCAAAGCGAATAGAAGAAATTAGGGGTAAATATTCTGACGAAATTGATTTCTACAAATTCTGTCAGTTTGTTTTAGAAGCTCAAAATGAAGAAACTAAAAAGTTTGCATTGTCAAAAGGTATCAAAATGATAGCAGACCGTCAGGTTGCGTTCTCTGACAGAGATGCCTGGGCATATCAATCCTTATTCTTGGAAGGATGGTATTTAGGCTGTCCTCCTGATTATTTCTCTAAAGACGGTCAGGCATGGGGCTTCCCGGTTATGGATCCGGAAAAAATGTTTAATGCTGACGGATCTTTAGGAGAAGGCGGAAAACTGATGAAAAACCTTTACAAAAAGATGTTTAAAGAAAACCCGGGCGGTGTTAGAATTGACCACATTGTAGGTTTAATCGACCCGTGGGTTTATAAAGTCCGCAAAAAACCAATGTGCGAGGAAGGCGCAGGAAGATTATACTCATCCCCTGAACATCCGGAGCTTTCAAAGTATGCAATCGCAAAACAGGAAGATTTGGACTGGACTTTAGAAGCCGATAAAGAAAAAAGAGTAAAGACTTTATCAGAAGAGCAGATTAAGCTTTACGGCAGATTTATTGAAAAAATCGTTATCGCGGCAGCTAAAGAATGCGGGCTCGATAAAAACGCAATCGTCTGCGAGGATTTAGGAACTCTTACAAATCCTGTTGATGCTGTTATGAAGAAATACGAGCTTCAAGGAATGAGATTAACCCAGTTTGTAGTTCCTGAAAAGCCTGAACATCCTTACAGATGCAAAAATATCGGTGAAAATGTATGGACAATGGTCGGAACGCACGATAACTTGCCGATTTCTATGTGGGCAGAGAGTATGATTAATACTCATGAAGGCTATCTTCACGCTAAAAACCTTGTTGAAGATTTATTTGCCGATGCTGAAAACAAAGACGATATTATCGTAAGATTAACTCAGGATAAAGATTATTTGAAATTCGTAAAACTTACTGAAATCTTTGCTTCAAAGGCTAAAAATATTCAAATGTTCTTTACGGATTATTTCCAAATCCATGATGTTTACAATCGTCCGGGAACTTCAGGCGACCAAAATTGGTCACTCAGACTTCCGAATAATTACAAAGACCTTACGCCGATTGATTTGCACGCACTCCTAAAAGCTGCAATCATTGCAAGGGGTAAAGAGTTCGCATCAAAGCATGCCGGTTTGATTGAAAAATTAAGCTAAGAATTATAATAAAAAGTGGGCGGAATGCAAATGCATTCCGCCCACTTTTATTTGCTTATTCTGTTACTGCTTCATAACAATCAGAACAAATTGTTTCATATCCGCTGTGCTCACCGAGCTTTCTATACTTCCAGCACCGCTCGCACTTTTCACCTTCGGCTTTTGCAACCCAAACAGTTGTTTCGCCTTCTGTGTACTCATTCAATATTTCAGAAGGTGCGGTTTCTGCTACATAAGCCTGCGATGTGATAAATATATCCGCTAAATCTTTTTCATTAGCTTTCAAAACATCTGCATTTTCTGATTTTACATATACTGCAACTTCAAGCGAGCTGCCGACTTTTTTATCTGCTCTCAACGGTTCAATTGCACGGGTTACAACTTCTCTTGTTTTTAAGATTTTTGTAAAATCTTCTTCAAGTTTCCGGTTCTCCCATTCTTTATTTACCCCCACCCAGTTTGCAAGCAGAATACTTTCTAAGCCGCCTCTCTGGCATTCGGGTGTATTTTGCCATATATCTTCTGCCTGATGAGGCATTACAGGAGTCAGAATTCTCGCAAGAACCTGCAGTGTTTCATACAAAACAGTCTGGCAGGCTCTTCTTGAGAGCGATTTTTTACCTGCCGTATAAAGTCTGTCTTTTACAATATCAAGATAGAATGCGCTCAAATCAACTGCTGCAAAGTTCTGCAGGCATTGAAAATATTTGTAAAACTCATAATTTTCAAACGCAACCGTTACTTCTTCAACGACTTTGTTTAATTTATGCAGCGCAAACTTATCAATCGGTTTTAAGTCCTCATATTTTACATAATCTTTTTGAGG
>CALVEE010000208.1 GCA_944326495.1 Candidatus Gastranaerophilales bacterium
ATGAGGACGGTTCAATAAGAAGTATTAATTATTCTGCAGACGGATATCCAGCACAAATGGAAGCCAGAAATGGTGAAAACAAGGTATATCAAAATAGAGATTATGCGGCTAAAAAACTTGGTCTAAAGGAAACCAGAGGAACAGAAGCTGCTGGAATATATTATGATGAGCAGACTAAAATGCATTATCAATGGAACCCTAAGACTCATGCATTTGATGCACTGAAAGGTGTAAGATATGTCGGTATTGATGGTCAAACATATGAAGGCAAATATAAGTCCAGCATAACAACAGATAAGTATGGTATAAAGACAGAAACAGTTACTATGTCAGATGGAAGTACACATAAAGCTGTTGACGCTTCAGGAGTATCTTTTGATTACAGCCGATTGCCTAATGATAATAAAGTTCGAAAAACATTCAAAGATGCGAATAATTTCCTCATAGAAGTCGCTAATATGAACCCAAAACCTGAAATAATGTCTGGACATAACGAAAAAGGTAATTATGACTGGAAAAATACAACGCTTCCTGACGGCAGACGGATACAGGTTATATACGACAAAGAAGGTGAAATAACAGAAATTTGGATTTCGCATGATACAACACCTGATAAAGGATCAGACGGTTCATATGACGGGGCAGATGTTATATATACAAAAAATTATGCACAGTATGACACAGATAAAAACAATAATACCTGGGAAGGTGAAATAACCTCCGGCTATGACTTTGAAAAACTCAAGGCGCTTGCTGAAAAGATTTTCGGATAGTTTAATTTCGGGGTATGATTTATTCATACCCCGTATTAGTATTAAAACATTCCTGCAATTTGTACTAAGAATTTTTCTATTAACACTGTAATATATTCTGCCATCGGACGCAGGAATATTAACGATAACAGCAGGCCTAAATAGATTTTCAGCGGAATAGAGACCATAAAGATATTCATCTGCGGCATCATTTTAGAGGTAAAACCGAGCAAGACATCTGTAATAAAAAGAATACCAAAAATCGGAAGCGCAATACTTAAGCCGATATTAAATATTTGTCCTGATAATGTTACGATATGTCCGACCAGTTCCGGAGAAAATGCAAAAGTATAACCGATTGGCATGCTCTTAAAGCTGTTGTATATAGCAGAAAACAGCCATTGATGAGCTCCTAATGCAATAAAGAGCATGCTCGCAAGATACGTATAAGCTTGAGTAATAACCGGTGAATTCCCGCCTGAAGTCGGATTTAAAGCCTGATCAGCAGAAAGTCCCATTTGAACGGCAAAAGTATTTACCCCGAGTTCTATACCAATAAATACAAGATTTGCGCAAAACCCCATTGCAAAACCTATTACAAATTCTTTAAAAAGAATTAGGGTTAGTGCCGGTACGGAATTTGGAACCACAAAACTGGTATTATACTGTACAATTGGAAATAAAATAAATGCAATACAAGCTGCGAGCCAAATTTTTACTTGCCCCGGAATTGGATAGGTTGAAAATAGAGGTGCAGAGGCAAAAAGCCCTGATAATCTCGTAAAAATTGCCATAAAGAGCAGTATATTGCTTACAGAAAATAATATATCCAGATTAAACATCAAATTCCGCCTATTAATTGAGGTATCATATCCATAAACTCATTTACAGTTGTTACAAATATACTTATCATCCAGGGCATAAGAAAGATTAACAAAAGTACACAGCCTACAATTTTTGGTACAAATGTCAATGTGGACTCCTGAATTTGTGTGACAGTCTGGAAAATACTGACTAATAAGCCCAATACAACACCGACAAGCAAAATCGGAACTGATATTTCCAGAGTTAATATGAACATTTTCTGTAAAAGTGTTATAACAACATCTTCATTCATTTAGATTTTCTCCCTAACTTACAAAACTTTCTACAAGAGATTTTACAACCAGATACCAGCCGTCTACCATTACAAACATGATTAGTTTAAACGGCAGAGCAATCATTGTAGGCGGCAAAAACATCATACCCATTGATACAAGAACGGATGATACAACTATATCGATTACCAGAAACGGAAGATATACAACAAATCCGATTGTGAAAGCTGTTTTTAGCTCGCTTAAAATAAATGAAGGCAGTAACACATAAGTCGGCACATCATCTTTATTCTTAGGTTTTTCTATTTTAGCCATCCTTACGAATAAAGCAAGTTCTTTTTCATGCGTCTGCTTAAACATAAAATTCCTGACAGGAATTATACCTCTATCAAGCGCAGCCTGCTGGGTTATTTGATTTTTCATATAAGGCTGGAGCGCTGTTTCATTAATCTCGTTAAAAGTCGGCGCCATAATAAAAAATGTAAGAATTAACGCTAAGCTTGTGATAACCTGATTAGGCGGTAATGTTCCTGCGCCTAAAGCCTGCCTTGTAAGCGAAAGAACTACAACAAGCCTTATAAAAGAGGTTGTCATAATTAATATACTCGGAGCTAAGGTTAAAATCGTTAACCAGATGAGTATTTGCAGGCCGTTTGTGAAATCCTGCGGAGTATTAGCAGTTCCTAAGCCTATATTAATATTAGGAAAAGTCATTGCAGCATGCGACGGAAGTGCGGATAAAAATACAGCCCCGAGCACGCTCCCCCATTTTCTAAAATTCAAATTCATTTATTATAATTCCTTAAAATCGACTATTATCCTAATATATGCTAACAGATAATATCAGGTTATGGCAAATCATTAAGTTTTATTTCATCAATATTTTGTTTTACAATATCAGGAATTTCAAATTCTTCTACTTTCTTTAGCATTTTGGGGCGAAGCTTGTTAAACTCTTTTTTTATCTTCTCAACCTGTCCGGTAGAATAAACGCTGTATCTTTTAACATATTGTATAGCAATTGTGCCGCATTCCGGCTGTTTTTCATATTTAAAGATGTTGAATTCAAGAATTATCGGTAATTTTTGTCCGTCAATAAGTATAAAATCCATTACAGCATAATTATTTTCTTCATCAAGCTTAAGAGCGTTCGGGCAGTTTATTGAATTCAGGTATTTACTGAATTCTACAGCATGATCAAGCGGTGAATACGCATTGGGAAAATGGATAACATTAATAATTTCTGTCCATGCTCTCCTGTTTTCACCTTGTTTAAAGTATTCATTTATATAGCCAGAATGCTCGGGAGTTTTTTCACTGTATAAAAGCTTATACGTATCCTTATTAAACTCAAGACTATACATTTCATCAGCTGCAGCAAAAGGTGCCAGCAGCAAAATAAAAGCTGTTAAAATAACTCTTGTCATAATTCCAGCATAACTCAAACAATAGCTCTTGCCAACAATTCAGCCGGCTCAGCAATAGCAGTAGAGTACTCTATAAATTCACTATCAGGCGCAAAATATTTACGCATGGCACTGCGGTTTGTTATCTTTTCATAACAAACAAACGAATCAACATTGTCCTTTAAGTAGCCGGCAAAAATCCGCTGCTTGTGGGACAAATTATAGTCCTTCAAGTTCTTGACGATATACATATACTTATATTATATATCATGTCGATATCGTTTTGTACACATTGCAATAAATGTTTACATATAAATGTTCAATAAAAATTAGATAATCGGGGAATATACTGCTCACCCTGACTATTATTTAATAGAGAGGTGGGGTAAATAAAAAAAGTAATAGAACCCCGATAGGAGGATTAATTAAATGGTAGCAGCAGTTAGTACAGAAACTAAGACAATCAGTGTAATCATAATTGAGGATTTTAAGCTGACAAGGGTTGGGTTAAGATGTGCTCTTAATTCTAACGAGGATATTAATGTAGTAGCAGAGAGCGATAACGCTATTGACGGTTTAAAGTTAATAGAACAACACTCGCCCGATATTGTACTTATGGATTTGGGACTTGCCGGCATGAATGGTATTGAAGCTACCTTGAAGGTTAAGGAAATGAATAAAGATATTAAAGTTATTGCACTAACTTCCCACGACAGAGAAGAAGAGGTAATCGCGGCATTATCATCAGGTGCGATGGCTTACTGCCTGAAAGATATTGATCCATCAAAATTAGCCGACGTTATAAGAGATGTAAGAAACGGAGTCTGCTGGCTTGATCCGGTTATAGCAAGAAAAGTTTTAGACTCTTTCCCTAAACAGGAAACTTTAGGTATATTAAAAGATAAAACGTCGGAAGAGGGTCGGGTTCCGCTTACAGATAGAGAATTTGAGGTTCTAAAACATCTTGTAGAAGGTAAAAGCAATACGGAAATTGCTAAAGAACTTATAGTAAGTGTTCATACAGCAAAAGCTCATGTTTGCTCTATTTTACAAAAAATGTGCGTAAATGACAGGGTTCAGGCAGCAGTAAAAGCTGTAAAAGAAGGTTTGGTGTAAGTAATTGTTTAATAGGGCGCGAAAATTTTTACAAAAATTTTCGCGCCCTTTGTGATTTAGTTGCATATATCCTCTGTTTATAGTAGTGTTTAATTTGTATAAGTACCAGAAAAGAGGATAAACAAATGAACACAACTATTGAAAAACAGGCGGAAAATATCGTAAAAGTAGATATTGAAATTCCGGCAAAAGAGGCTGTAAACTATTATAATAATGCGGCTAAAAGATTAGCACAGTATGTTAATATTCCGGGCTTTAGAAAAGGCAAAGCTCCGAGAAATATTGTTGAACAGTATGTGGGTGAAGACAGAATTAAACATGAAGCACTTGAAGGTGCTCTTCCAAAGATTTTTTCTGACGTAATCAAAGAAAATAAATTCGATGTTGTAGCACAGCCTTATGTTGAATCATATGATTATAAAATCGGCAATGATTTAAAAATTACTGCAAAGATGGAGCTTCGTCCGGAAGTTACTCTGGGTGAATACAAGGGACTTACTATTGAAGTTGATGAATATAAAACTCCTGAAGATGCTATGCAGAAATCTCTTGACGGGCTTTTGGAACAGCATGCTTCAACAATTATTGTTACTGATAGAAAAACCGTTGGAACAGATATTGTAGTATTTGATTTTGAAGGATTTTCAAACGGTGAAAAAATTGAACACGGGGATGCTAAAAATTATACATTAGATTTAGCGCATTCAAGTTTTATTCCAGGATTTGCAGAACAGCTTGTTGATAGAACTCTTGGAGAAGAATTTGAGATTAATGTAACTTTCCCGGAAGAGTATCATGAAAAGAAACTTGCCGGTCAGCCTGCAGTATTCAAGTGCAAAATTAATGAGATTAAATCAAAAGTTCTGCCGGAGCTTAATGATGAGTTTGTGCAGAAGGTCGGCCCATTTAAGAGTGTTGATGAGTTAAAAGCTGATATTCAGAAATATCTGGATAACCAGAAAGCAGATATAGACAGAGCTAACTCTGAAAAGGCGATTTTTGAAAAAGTTACAGGCGATGCTAAGGTAGAAATCCAGCAGTCAATGATTGATAGAGAAGCTGACCAGCTGTTGGAAGAATATAAACAGAAACTTTCAATGCAGGGATTTACCTGGGATCAGGCAGTACAGGCACAAGGTTATGATAATATTATGAACAGCTTAAAAGAAGATGCTGCTGTAAGAGTAAAAAATACTCTTGTTATTGATAAAATTGCAAAAGAAGAGAATATAACAGTTTCTCAGGCGGATTTTGGAGCTAAGTTATCAGAGTTGAGCAGAATGTATAATATTGATGCTCCGACAATGATTAAACAGCTCTCTCAGACTCCGGGAGTATTT
>CALVEE010000209.1 GCA_944326495.1 Candidatus Gastranaerophilales bacterium
GGATAAAGGAGTACTGGCTGGCAGCTCCTCTGTAGTTCTTTTAATGACTTTATTATTTGTAAAGCTCCAAATATAGTTTGAGAATGAGCCAAATTCATTCTGGATTTCCATAAAAATGTTTGCATTATTAATTGCAGCATTAATTTTTCCATTGCTTCTTATAATTTTTTCGTTGTTTAAAAGCTGGGTTATTTTATTTTCCCTGTACGAAGCTACTTTTTTTACATCAAAATTATCAAAGGCTTCTCTAAATGCCTCTCGTTTCTTTAATATCGTAATCCAAGATAATCCAGCCTGAAATGATTCTAAAACAAGAAGCTCAAATAATTCCCTGTCATTATATTTTGGCACTCCCCATTCTTCATCATGGTATTTTATATATATATCAGATTTTTCATCTACCCAAAAACATCTTTTCATAAAAATAATCCTAAATTAATGTTTTCTATTAATATAATACCACATGTATTAAAATGAGGTATATAAAATAAAACAGTTTGGAATAAATACGAATATCCTGTATTATTTACATCACAATTGATACAAAATAAAAATTTCACTCAATTTAGACATTTTTTTATTTTATTATTGTGTTAGAATAGGACTATGATTCTAAAGACTTATATAGAACCGCCGATAGATAATAACAATTATTTAATTATAGATGAGCAATCAAGGGAAGCTGCTCTTATTGATTGTTCTGCGGTAGATGAAGCATTAAAGAAAGATTTATCTTTCTTTAATGCAAAGCTTAAATATATTTTATTAACCCATGGTCATTTTGATCATATAGCCGGTATCAGGCCTAATCCAGCGCCAGAGATATCTAATGATGAAAATTCTCGGCCGCAGATTGTTATGCATAAAGCAGACTTGGGTTGGCTGGATAAAGCGAATCAGTATTTGGCTATGTTTGGAATGCCGCCTATAACAATTCCTAAAATAGATATTTTTGTAGAGGATGGGGATATATTAAAGCTTGGGGAGTTGGAAATCAAAGTTATCCACACGCCTGGGCATACTCAGGGGGGAGTATGTTATTTAACTGATGGGAAATTATTTTCAGGAGATACAATTTTTAGAGAATCTGTTGGCAGATGTGATTTGGAAGGTGGAGATTTTGACCAAATAGTAGAAAGTATAGAGGACAAAATATTTACTCTGCCGGCTGAAACATTGATTTATCCTGGACATGGCAGAATGACCTCTGTTGAGTGGGAAAAAGAGCATAATAGGTTTATGTAAAGAACATATTTTATGTTGTCAGGAACGTGCTGTATTGTTGCTGCATTTGTGCAATAAGCATGTCCATAGCTGAGAATTTAGCTTCTAATCTAGCTCTATATCGTTCAACATCTTCATTAGCTTTTTTAATTTTATCATCTAACCTATTTATTTCACGCTGATAACTTTCATCGGCAGAAGAGAAATAACCAGTAACTGCTTGCAGCGTAGATTCAAGCAAGGTTTCTACTTTTGTAAACACACCTGTATTATTAACTCCACCGATTAAGAGTTCTTTTACAGCATCTTGGTCTGCTGTATAAGCATCTATAAATTTGTCTTTATCGAAGGTTAAGTTTATAATAGCTTCGTTTGTTGTAGAAATATTACTTGCAGAGGCATTGCTTACAGAAATTCCAATAGAATCCAGATTTCTAAATATAGTAGTTCCGGCATCAGAGCTTGTCATCATATTACGTAATTGATTTCTTATAAGCTTTAATGTTGTTTCGCTATGCAAATTACCGTCAACAGCAATAGCTTCATCGACATTTTTCATAAGTTCGTTATATGAATCAACAATATCTGATATAGAGTTTGCAAGAGTTTCTTTATCTCTTTCAACAGTAAGAGTTACGGCAGTACCTTCTGTCAGTCCTTTAAGGTTAATAGTCAAGCCTTCTATTCTAGAGAGGTCGCTAGTTATGGTGTTAGATGTTGAAGTATAGGTTGTGCCGTTAATTTTAACTCTAGCATTTTCACCTATTTCTTGAGTATCTATATTCATTCTTGTTACGTCAAGTGAACCGTCTGCGGCCCATTCGCTTGTTGTATAGCCCATAATATCGGTAAAGTTGCTTGTTCCTGCCTCTATATTAACAAAAGCTGAGCCGGTAGTTCTTGATTTAATAACCAATTTACCGTCAATATTATCCCAATAAGCTGTAGCATTTGCTTCATCACTGGCATTAATTTGTCCTATGAGGCTGGAAAGAGTTGTTGTATTATCGATATTGAATGTTGCATCGCCGATTACGAAGGAACCCTCAGTAACATTTCCGCCTCTAAACAGGTCGGCTGTAGTTATAACAGAATCTCCATTGACTCGATATAAGGCACGAGCACTCTTCACAGTACCGCTTCCGTCATTTGTAATACCTGTTATGGCTGCAAAGTTGCTTGTATCAGTAGTAGAGCCTACTTGAATATTATTACCGTCTTTTGAATATATGGTTAAATAGCCGTCTTGGAATTCAACAGTCACATCGTTAGTATTGTTAAATGCTGCAGAAATTCTTGATTGCAAATCAGTAAACGTATCTGAAGCTTGGAGGTTAATAGTTGCTCTTTCACCGTTTCTATATATTGACAGAGTTCCGTCAGAGATATTAAGAGTGCCGAGTTCGGTGCTCATATTTGCAAAATTAGCGACAGAGAGAGTTTTCTCTTCGATACTTGTAGTAGTTGATTCAACAGTATCGTTACTAGCTACATAACCGCCTAAGTCATCGTGATAAGTAAGCCCGATTGTTTGAAGCAAGCTTGAAGTTGTTCCTGCATTATTTATTGTAAATGTATCATATCCGCTTTGAATCATAAGCTCGCCGTTGGAAAGCGTAGCTTCAAGCCCAAGTGCATTAAACTTATCAATAAGGCTTCTAAAGGTTTCATCAGCTGATATATTAATAATGCTTTCTACGCCGTTTACAGTAACACTCAATTCGCCTTCAGCCGTAAGCATTCCTCCTGTACCCCAAGGTGTATCATAATAACTAAGCTTAGTATCAAGAGTGGCGTCGCTGAATGTAGTAACGAGTTCTGATGTTTGCTGTAAACCTTTATACTCGTTAGTTTCTTCAATCGGGTTAGTAAACAGTATATCTACAACATTTGAAGCGTTTGTTGTGCTGGCGGATTTGGCGATATAAGAATTACCTTTGCCGATTACAGATAATACTGCACCATCCGGCCCTTGAACAAGGCTTGTTTCTAGCCCGAAACTCTTCAGAGTATCCATAAATGAACCTAAAGTTTCATCGGAAGAAATGAGAGCCGTATATTTAACTCCGTTATTATATACATAATATTCACCCGTAGTAACTCCGAGTTCAGAAAGCAATGTATCACGTGTTGCAGAGGCATCGAGGGTAGAAGTTTGGATAACATTCAGAGTGTCGCTTTTATAAGTATTTGTGCTAATCCAATCATTAACTCCGATTCCAAGCAATGTAAGCGCATTAGATGCTTGCGCAGTACCTGTATAATTTTGCAGTAAGCTGTCGCCGGAGTTTTTAATAATTAATTGTCCGTCCTCATTGATAACGGATTCAAAACCATAAAGCGCTAGTTCATCCATAAGGGTTCCAATTGTATCATCGGCTTTAAGTTCTATATTGGTTTGAACTCCGTCTTTAACAACTGTAATGTATCCGGCTTGGTATACACCTTCATTAATATCAGCTAGTTTTGTGTCACGATTAACTGCTCTTATTTCATCAGTCGGGATATCGAGTCCGTTAGATGTATAAATATTTACAAAATCCCATTCTGCAAACAGAGTTGAAACAACATTGGAATTTTGTCCTGCAAGAGCAGAAGTTGCGAGATATGTATTATTATAAGCTCCGACAGAAATCGAGCCGTCCTCAGCTATATCGGCAACAAGTCCGTATTTAGCAAGTGTTGCCATAAAGTCATTAACTGTCATATCGGCAGTAATTGTTTCTGTATTTCTTACACCGTTTGAATAAACATAGTATGTACCTTCGGTAATATTCAAGTTGTTGCCGGAAGCGTCTTTGAGGTCTGATAATTTAGTTGAACGGTCAACAACTTCAACGACTTCTTCGGTATATTGCAGTCTTTGGCTTTCAGAATCATATCTTGTAGACCAGTTGCCTTCAATATTGAGTTTAGTAAGAATGTTAGACGCATTAGCAGAGCTTAAGCCGTCTGTAGTAAGGTAACTGTCATTGTTTCCATCAAAATACAATCTTCCTTCTTGTGAAATGCTAATTGTTATTCCATATTGAGAAAGTTTAGCGGCCAAAGTTTCTAATGTATCGTTTGTATCGATATTTACAGTGCTTCTTGTTCCGTCTTGGTAAACGTAAATTTGGCCGTCTGTAATTCCGAGATTATTGCCGGCTGCATCCGTAAGTTCAGATATTTTATCGCCCATTGTAATCTTATTTACAACAACTTCTGTATCGGTTAAATGATCGCTGTTTTGCGTAATTACACCGAGACTCCAGTCAGTCAGGCCTAATTTATCGAGAATATTAGATCCTCCGGCAATTGAGCTTAAATAGCTTTCTCCGACACCAGAGACGGATAGGCGGCCTTCTTCATCAATGAAGCTGCTGAACCCGTATTCAGCGAGCAGATTTCTAAAATCGCCAATGGTTACAATCTGTGTAGGATCAACATTTATTGTATAATTTACACCCTGCTGGGTAATCAATATATTGACCCCCGTAATTC
>CALVEE010000210.1 GCA_944326495.1 Candidatus Gastranaerophilales bacterium
CAAAGAAGGATGTACAGTTAGAAAAAGCGAAAGATATATTAAATGATAAAACAGGAGCTGGAAGCGCTAAAAAATAAGGGGCAATTACGTTCTATTCCTAATATAGAAGCTAAATCAGACGGCAGAATTATAATTGACGGAAAAGAGTATATTAATTTTGCTTCAAATGATTATCTTGGAATAAGTACAAAAGCGGATTTAAGGCAGGAATTTTTGAATAATACCGATTATTTGATGTCTACAGCTTCTGCAAGACTTTTAACAGGCAGCTCTCCGGAGTATAATGAGCTTGAAAACACTCTTGCACTACTTTTTAATAAAGAGAGAGCATTAATCTTTAATACGGGTTATCAGTGTAATTTAGGTGTGATACAAGCTTTGATTGGCAGAGGGGATGCGGTATTCTCTGACAAATTAAATCATGCAAGTATTATAGATGGAATGCGGCTTTCAGAGGGTGATTTTTACAGGTATAAACACTTTGACTATGATGCTCTTGAAAAGCTTTTAGCTTCTAAAAGAGGAAAATATAAAAGGGCTTTAATTGTTACCGAATCAGTTTTTAGTATGGATGGAGATGTAGCAGATTTAGACAAGCTTATTGAACTCAAAAATAAATATAACTGTCTTTTAATGACAGATGAAGCCCATGCTTTTTGTACTTACGGTAAAACTCTTGCTGGAGCAGGATTTGAAAAGGATATTGATATAATAACGGCAACATTTGGTAAAGCTGTAGGCTCTTTTGGAGCTTTTTGCGTCTCTAGTGATGAGGTAATCAGCTACTTAATAAATAAAGCACGTTCTTTTATATTCTCAACCTCAATTCCTCCGTTAAATATAGCCTGGTCAAATTGGTTATTGACAGAAAAAAGGGATTATTTAATAAAACAGAAACAAAAACTCAACGATTTAGCTTCAAAATCGCATGAACTATTGCAAAACAGTGGAACACATATTATTCCGATAATTATAGGTTCCAATGCGAATACCCTGAAAATTGCAGAGAAACTAAAAGCTGAAGGATTTTATATCCCGGCAATTCGTCCCCCGACAGTTCCTGAAGGCAGTTCAAGACTGCGTATTTCTTTAACGGCAGATTCAAATATAGAAGATTTTAAGCGCGTATTAGAGATAGTTTCAGCTGCAAACATCGACCCAGCCCATACTTGAAGAATATTTGTATAAATCTTCACAGCTAAGTTCTATTGCGGAATTACTGCTTCCGCAGGCCGGAAAAGTTGTTGAATAAGCTTTTAGCGATATATCGGTATATATTTTTACATCATTATTACTTATTCCAAACGGGCAGACACCGCCTATATGATGGCCTGTATATTCATAGACCTCTTCCGGAGTAAGCATTTTGGCTTTTATATGAAAACATTCTTTGAATTTTTTGTTATTAATACGGACATTCCCCGCACAAACAATTAAAATACAGCCCTTTTCGCTTTTAAAAGACAAAGTTTTTGCAATCCTTGCCGGATCAACATTTAAAGCTTTTGCAGCCAGCTCAACTGTTGCACTTGAAACCTCAAACTCAAGTATTTTATCTTCTAAATTATATTGTTTAAAATATTCTCTGACTTTTTCTATACTCATAAACTAATCTTTGTAATCAATTCACGTGACTTTATTCTTATTTCATTATCTAGCTCAAACACGTCATCAATATCTAAATTCTTTACTGTTTTATGCTTATTCATCATTTCTTCAACAATATTTATAATATCAAAAAGTTTAATTTTACCGCAAAGAAATGCAAAAACAGCCTCTTCATTAGCAGCATTCAAGCAAACAGGAAGAGAACCGCCGGCTTCTCCGGCATAATAAGCAAGTTTTAAGGCCTTAAATTTATCCCAATCAGGTTTTTCAAAATCTAATCTTGCTATTTCAGAGAAGCTAAAACTTCTTGATTTAATCCCTTTGAACCTTTCAGGATATGTAATAGCATACTGTATAGGAATATGCATACTGGGAAGTCCCAATTGAGCAATTACGGATCCGTCAACATATTCTATTGCAGAATGAACAATGCTCTGCGGATGAACAACGACTTCAATTCTGCTATAGTCCATCCCAAAAAGGTGATGCGCTTCAATCACTTCAAGCCCTTTATTCATTAATGTTGCACTGTCTACAGTAATCTTTTTCCCCATATGCCATCTCGGATGTGCCAGAGCCTGTTCAACTGTTGCATTCTTCATTTCTTCAATGGATTTTCTTAAAAACGGGCCCCCGGAAGCTGTTATAATAAGCTTATCAACTTGCGAAATATCCTTTATGCACTGGTGAATTGCACAATGCTCGCTGTCAACGGGAATTATATTAACCCCTGATTTTTTTGCAAGAGGCATTACGATATCACCGGCCATAACGAGTGTTTCTTTATTTGCTAGAGCTATGTCTATACCGTTATTTATTGCTGTAATAGTAGGTTTTAAACCGATTTTTCCTGATACGGCAACAAGTATAATATCGTTTTCTTTGTTAGCACAAATTTCTTCAAGAGAAAGCGCCTGCGCTCCGTTTATAGCTTTAAGGTCAGAAGAATAAGTATATTTGGGTCTGAATTTTTTTATTTGCTCGTTTAATAAATCAACATTGCTGCCGCCGGTTAATGCAAGAATTTCAAATTTATCCCCCAATGCCTCAATAACTTCCAGCGCCTGGCGTCCTATTGAACCGGTTGAACCTAGTATACTAATTTTCTTTACCATCACTCCAACTCTCTAACATATGAATAATATTCATTATACACCCGTAAATCTTTTAGTACATCCTCTTTTGATAAAAAACCCATCCTATAAGCTACTTCTTCAAGACAGGCAATTTTAACACCCTGATTTTCTTCAATTGTCTGAACGTATTGTCCGGCCTGCAAAAGAGATTTATGAGTTCCTGTATCAAGCCATACAAAACCGCGCCCGAACAATTCCACATTTAGTCTGTTTTCATCAAGGTAAATTCTGTTTAAATCAGTAATCTCAAGCTCGCCTCTTGGTGAAGGGCTTAGCGTTTTAGCATACTCAATAACTTTGTTATTATAAAAATACAAACCTGTCACGGCATAATTTGATTTTGGTCTAGCAGGCTTTTCTTCTATAGAGACAGCTCTTCCGGCGTTATCAAATTCAATAACCCCAAATCTTTCAGGTGCCTTGACTTTGTATCCAAAGATTGTTGCAATTCCTTCTTCTGCACGTTGTACCGCTTTATGCAGCATTGAAGAAAAGCTCTGACCGTAGAAAATATTATCACCTAAAATTAAAGCGGCAGGGTCTTTTCCAATAAAATTTTCTGCAATAATAAAAGCCTGCGCAAGCCCTTCCGGCTTTTCCTGCACCGCATATGAAAATTTTACCCCGAATTGAGAGCCGTCTTTTAGAAGCTTTTTAAAGTTTTCAGCGTCCTGCGGGGTTGTTATTATCAATATGTCTTTAATGCCTGCAAGCATTAGAACTGATATTGGATAATAAATCATCGGCTTATCATATATAGGAAGAAGCTGTTTTGAAATAGCTATCGTATTAGGATAAAGCCTTGTTCCCGTACCGCCTGCTAAAACTATTCCTTTCATTTTAATCCTCTACTCTTAGTGCTAAATAGTCTTCCAAACTTATATGCCAGTCTTTACAAAGTCCTGAATTATCCATAACACTGTATTTAGGACGTTTTGCTATACAAGGAAAATCTTCTGTTTTGCAAGGTGTAATATTTGCTATTATTCCTCTTTGCTTAAAGATTTCTTTTGCAAACTCGTACCGGCTTGCACTTCCGCTTCCGCATATATGATAAATCCCATAAGGCTTATTCAGCACTTTTATTATACCCTCCGCAAGCTCGACTGTCCAGGTCGGGCATCCTATCTGGTCATCGACTACTTTAATTTCTTCTTTATCTTTCAAAGATAACATTGTCTCTACGAAGTTTCTACCATGATGCCCGTATAACCAGCTTGTTCTTATTATATAATATTTTGAACAAATCTTCTTTACTGCCTCTTCTCCTTTAAGTTTAGTAAGCCCATAGTTATTTATAGGATTAACCGCATCCTGCGGAGTGTAAGGCGTTGTTTTTCCCCCGTTAAATACATAATCCGTTGAAATATAGATTAAAACAGCCCCGTTTTCTTCCGAAGCCTTTGCAATATTCTTTGTGCCTGTAACATTTACAGCATAAGCTTTTTTATATTCAGCTTCTGCATTGTCAACATTAGTATAAGCTGCACAATGAAATATAATATCAGGTTTTTCATTTCTTATAACATCAAAAACCTTTTCAGAATTCAATATGTTCAGCTTGTTATGTCCGAACTCAAGGACTTCATACCCGTAATCTTCTAATACCGGAGATAAATCCATACCTAACATTCCTTCTGCGCCGGTTATAAGAGCTTTCATTTACCCCTTCCCCCCTAAATACCAGTGAATTGTTTTTCTTATACCTTCTTCAAAAGTTACAGAAGGATTCCAGCCAAGTTCAGAAGTAATTTTGTCATTAGCTATAGCATAGCGCCTGTCATGTCCCGGGCGGTCTTTTACAAAATCAATGTAGCTCTCATCTTTGCCCATTTCTTTAAGAATAATTTTTGTAATTTCAAGGTTTGTTTTTTCATTATGTCCGCCTATATTATACACCTCGCCTACTCTCCCTTTATGCAGCACAATATCAATTGCTTCACAGTGGTCATATACATAAAGCCAGTCGCGCACATTAAGGCCGTCACCGTATATCGGGACTTTTTCGCCTCTTAAAAGTTTTGTTATAAAAAACGGAATTAATTTCTCCGGATACTGATAAGGCCCGTAATTATTTGAGCATCTTGTAATTAATACCGGAAGTCCGTAAGTTTCATAATACGCTCTTACAAGCAAATCTGCGCTGGCTTTGCTTGCTGAATACGGGCTGTTAGGCGCAAGCGGTGATGTTTCGTAAAAATAACCCTCTTTCCCCAGACTCCCATACACTTCGTCAGTTGATACCTGTAAAAAACGTTCAATTTTAGAATTCTTAGCTGCTTCAAGTAGATTAAGAGTCCCTTTTACGTTTGTCTCTATAAAGATTTCAGGGTTATTAATAGAATTATCTACATGAGTCTCTGCCGCAAAATTTATAACACAGTCAACTTCTTTAACAATCTCTGATACAAGCTTTTTATCACAAATGCTGCCTTTAATAAAACTATAATTAGGCGTTTTTATATCACTAAGGTTTTCTAAGTTTCCGCAATAAGTAAGCGCATCAAGATTAATTATCATATATTCAGGATGTTTCTGAAAAATATGCCTTATAAAACAGCTTCCTATAAACCCCGCGCCGCCCGTAACTAATATTTTCATAATAACTCCTTCAAATACGGTAATTTTTTGTCTTTTTCTGATAATACCGGCTCAAAATCTATTCCCCAGTCAATATTCAAGTTTTTATCATCCCATCTAATACCGTTATCATATTCAGGTGCGTATTCTGCTGATGTTTTGTAGATAAGCTCCGCCTCATCTGATAAAACCACAAAACCGTGTGCAAACCCTTCCGGAATATAGAGCATACATTTGTTATCTTCACTAAGCTCTACCTTCACATATTTGCCAAAACTTTTTGAATCAGGTCTTATATCAACAGCCACGTCGTAAATCTGTCCTTTAATACATTTGATAAGTTTAGCTTGAGAGCAAGGCGATTGCTGGTAATGTAACCCTCTTAAAACACCTTTAGACGATTTAGAGTGATTATCCTGAACAAAATCTACATTAATACCGTTCAGCGCGAAATCAGATTTTTTATAACATTCCGCAAAAAACCCCCTGTTATCGCCGAAAACTTTTGGCCTAACAAGTATTAAATCCTCTATCTTCAGTCTTTCAAACACAAATGGCATATCTGAATTATACCATATATTCTAAGATTTAATGCACCAAAATTTTTATTGTGGTGCATGATGGCTAGAATTCTTTAAAAATAGGAAAAATAAAAATGTATTTCTCAAAGTTAACCTTTTGTAAAATCGGTTGACTTTGAGTTATGTTTAAGATATTCTTTGGGTTGAGCTTATATAGTCCACAATAAAAATTGTGATGCAAAAGGTCGTAATAATGGAAGCAGGCAGCGTAATCAAAGATAAAAAAGTTTTAAGGAGTATAAAAGACTATTATAAGAAGCAAGGGAATTGGCGGGACTTGCTGCTGTTCACGCTCGGGATAAATACCGGCATGAGATTAAACGAGCTTTTGGATTTAAATGTCGGAGACGTAAGAGATAAAAATAATATCAATTTATCTGATAGTACAAACATTTCAGGAAAGAAATTCCCTCTCAATCAAGAGGTACAGAATTTAATAAAAAAAGTTATAGGAAATAAGCCGGATGAAATGCCTTTGTTTGAATCTTCAATAGGCCGCAGGATTGAGCGTACAACAGTTTACAGAAATTTTAAAGAAGTAGTTCGTAATATTGGGTTGGATAAGGGGATTACGCTTGCTTCGCTCAGAAAAACCTTTGGATATCATTATTATAATTCATTCGGCGATTTACTGTTTCTTCAGTGGCTTTTTAATCAGAAAAATGCACAGGAAACAATGAAATATATCGGTCTGAACGAGGATTTGAGCAGCAGGTTTAAGGTGATGAATCTTTAGATGGGGAAGTGAATAGCGAATAGGTAAATAAGTAAATAGGTGAATAAGTGTATAAGTGAATAGGGATTGAACGCATCCCCCCGCCCCTTGTGGGAGGGGGTTAGGGGGAGGGGTCAAAAAAATAAAACGAGGGCAGAAAGAAAACAAGAATGGCAAAAATATCAGTAATCATACCAATCTATAATTCAGAAAGATTTTTACGCGAAGCACTTGATAGCGTAATAAGTCAGACATTGACTGATATTGAAATAATTTGTATAAATGACGGTTCTACGGATAATTCACTTGGGATTATAAACCAATACGCTTTAAAAGATGAAAGAATAAAAATCATTGATAAGCCAAATGAAGGTTACGGAAAAACAATAAACCGCGGTTTAGATGAGGCAAAAGGTGAATTTGCTGCTGTATTTGAGCCTGATGATATTTTAGATAAAACCATCTATGAAAAACTTTATGCTATTGCAGAAAAAGAAAATCTTGATGTAGTAAAATGCAATTTCTTTAACTACTGGTCACAGAAGAACAAAAAGAAAAAGAGCGGTCTTGTAAGCAAATGCGCTAAAAAACATCCTTTCTGCCCTAAAGATAACTTGAAGATTTTTACCGCACACGCAAGCATCTGGGCCGGGATATATAGAAAAAGCTTCTTAGATGAGAATAATATCCGTCTTTTAGAAACCGCAGGGGCTTCTTATC
>CALVEE010000211.1 GCA_944326495.1 Candidatus Gastranaerophilales bacterium
TTTAAAAGAGGAGCAGATTGCCTTGATGGATAATGTTGTAAATACAATGGTAAAATCTTTGGGTTTATAGTTAAATAGATAAAAAGGAGGATTTGATTATGCAAAAATATGTATGCACAGTATGCCATTACGTATATGACCCAGAAGTAGGCGATCCGGATAACGGAATTCAACCGGGGACTGCGTTTGAAGATTTACCCGAAGATTGGGTCTGCCCTCTGTGTGCAGTAGGTAAAGATATGTTTGAAGCAGAATAAATAAAGCAAATAAAAAATCCGGGGTTTTCTTATCCCGGATTTTTTATTCAAACAATAAATTATTAATATTTAGTGTCGTGTTCCCAGTCTTCCATTACATTAACATCGGTCTTATTCTTCTCATTGTAATCATCTACAGAACCAAGACGAGCGCCTGCCCCTGCTCCGATACCTGCACCTATAGCAACACCAAGAGGCCCGCCGACGAAGAAACCAATAATACCTCCTATTACGCCCATTGCTTTTGCGCCTGTTTCGGTTTTACTCTTAAAGTTTACATTTGCTTCCGGAACAGCAGTGTTGTTATCATTTTTTAAATTCTTCCTTGCTTTTGGCTGATAATAAGCCGTATTAATTGCATTTACTCTCATAAAAAGACCTCCGGTTAGTTCAATCTTTTAAATTATATCATAAGCTTAAAAAATGTAAAGTTTTTTGTAATCTTCTTGATTTATTAAAGAAAATATTATACGATTTTCTTAAGGATATTTAATGAGCTTTGTATGATAAATTCAATCACATCAAACAAACCCAAATATCAGTTAAACCAACAAGGACTTGCAAAGAGAAGGACTTTAGTTAATGCTCTCGATACAATTGATGCAAAGAGCGGTAAATATCGGACAATTGCAGATGATGCACAGCGTGCTTATGCAGCAATTCCGTCCTTGGTTACAGCATTGCCTGCAATTCTACTAGCCCCGTATATGTCAGAAAAGCGGGGTATGGCAAAACTTGCAGTACCAACGGCATTACTCTCCGGATTAAGTGCTCTAACGTTCGGTATCTTTACTAAGAGCAGGGGCGAGAACAATTACAAGACAATGTCGGCTGGTCAAGCGGAAGCTCTCAAAAATGATTTATCGGATCCCAAGTTGTTTGTAAATATTGATGACGAGCGAATTAGAGAAATAAATAATAATCCTAATTACAAACAAATAACATACTCAAACCTGGAGCCGGACAGAGATAAGTTATTCTTAGATTATAACTACAAAGAGTATAAAAATTTCTTTAGAGATATAGATAAAAAAACGAAGGAATTGGAGTCTCCGCAGGTATCACAAGACAACGAAACAACAAAAGCTATTAACTTTATAGACAAAAGAGCCCGGAATTATAATAATAAAATTGTTACAGGTATGTACTTATTATATTCCGGGCTTTGTGCTGCAGGGGCTGGTGCCGGGATTGCGCTAAATTCAATAGCCGGGAAAAACAGGAAATTTGCAATACCGCTTAATATCGGCGCATTTGCATCAATCTTAACACCGATGTTAATGTTATGCAAAATATCACAAAAATCCTTTTTTAGCGATATCGAACAAATCTCCCGATTAAAAGCAAAAGAGGATTTTTTAAATGGTAAGTATGTGGATAAAAATTATTTACAGACATATTTTGACTATAATAAATCAAAAAATAAATATATCCAAAAGCTTGAAAAACAGGAATATGTAACATCTATGAGGAATCGTATAATTAAGAAGTCCGCTGCTGGTGAAAAGGACATTGCAGATGCAGAAGCTTTTCAGCAGGAATTTAAATCTGCCGTCAATGCAAAAGATCGAATGAACAAGTTTAAAAAAGCAGAACTTAGAAATAGCGCAGCAAGTGATTTTATTGTTAATGTATCCGTCACGAGCGTTCTATACCCCGTGTTAGTAATGATAAATCGTCAGTTCGGACTCGGAGCCGGAAAAACCTCCTCTTTGGTCAAAATCGGAGCATTGGGAGCAGCTGCAACAGCTGTCAGCTGCTTGTTAAGTGCAGGTCTTTCAAAATTACTAAATAAAAAATCGGATAGCTAATATAGATTTTAAGTTTTTTTGTGTTATAATAACTCTGACCCAATAAATAGCGAGGTGGATTTCATCCAAATTCATTATTTGTGAAATAATAGATGTAATGTATAATGTTATTGTTATTCTTTATACACAATAAGAAAGGAAAATAAGAAATGAGTTTTGTACCTGTAGTAATTGAACAATCAAGCAGAGGCGAGCGCTCTTTTGATATCTTCTCAAGACTGTTGAGAGAAAGGATTATCTTCTTAGGAACGCCGGTTGATGATATGGTGGCAAACCTTATTGTTGCACAGCTTTTGCTTTTAGACAGCGAAAATCCGGAAAAAGATATTATGTTGTATATCAACTCACCCGGAGGTAGTGTTACTGCAGGCTTGGCAATATATGATACAATGCAGCATATAAGAGCTGACGTGCAGACTATTTGTTTAGGCCAGGCAGCTTCTATGGGTGCATTCTTATTATGTTCAGGAGCGAAAGGCAAGAGAATGGCTCTTCCGCATTCAAGAGTTCTTATCCACCAGCCTTTAGGCGGTGCTCAAGGTCAGGCTACTGATATTGAAATTCAGGCACAGGAAATCCTGAGAATTAAAAAGACTTTGAATGAAATCATGGCTTCTAATACAGGACAATCTATTAAGAAAATCGAAAAAGATACTGATAGAGATTATATTATGACCCCTCAAGAAGCTCTTGAATACGGTATGATTGATAAAGTCATTACAAAAGAGGGTTAATTAGATACAGGAGAATATTATGTCATCGAATGATAGGTTAAAATGTTCATTTTGTGGAAAAACTCAAGATCAGGTTAAGAAATTGATTGCAGGGCCTGATGTGTTTATATGCGATGAGTGCGTTGAGCTTTGTAACGAGATTCTTGATGAAGAGTTTTTTGAAGCAAAAGAAAAGAATGGTGAAAAGCCTGAAAAGCATTCAGATGATATGGAAGATAAACCTATTCCAAAGCCTCATGAAATTAAGGCATATTTAGACCAGCATATTGTAGGGCAGGATGATGCCAAAAAAGTCCTTTCTGTTGCGGTTTATAATCATTATAAAAGACTTAGACACAACCAAAAGGAAGATACTAACGGTGTAGAAATACAGAAATCTAATATTCTCCTTGTAGGGCCTACCGGGAGCGGTAAAACGTTATTGGCTCAAACATTAGCAAAAATGCTTGATGTTCCGTTTGCCGTAGCAGATGCTACAACTTTGACAGAAGCCGGTTATGTCGGCGATGATGTTGAAAATATTCTGTTAAGACTTTATCAAAATGCCGATTATGATGCAAAAAAAGCCGAAAAGGGTATTATTTATATTGATGAAATTGATAAAATTGCAAGAAAATCCGAAAATACATCAATAACCAGAGATGTGTCAGGTGAAGGTGTTCAACA
>CALVEE010000212.1 GCA_944326495.1 Candidatus Gastranaerophilales bacterium
GGCAGGAAGAACAGGTAGAAACAGCAGAAAAGCTTGAAAAATACAGAATTCCTGCAAATATTGATTATTCTAAAATAAAACATATTTCAACCGAAACCAGAGAAAAATTAGAGAAAATTCGTCCGCAAAACCTTGCACAAGCCTCTCGTATCGGAGGGGTTAAGCCTGCTGATATTTCTGTTTTGATGGTTATGCTGAAAGGTTAGAACTCTTAGTTAATCTTGCAGATATTTCACAGTATGGAACTTGCTCTACAAGCTGCAAACATATTACAAATTTTGCTGGATAAGGATATAATTACAAACAGGGGGGGGAAATAATGTTTTATTTTGATGAAATAAACGGCTTTAGAGTTTTAAAAAGTAATTATATAAAAGAGATTACGGCATTTTTTACGACAAGAGATGGGTTTGATTTTACTTATCTAAAGCCAGAAAGAATAATTTCTCCTGTGCAGACTCATAGTGATAATATTGAGGTTGTTGATGAGAGGGTTGATTATCCTGATACAGACGGGCTTATTGTGAAAAAATCGGGTGATTTAATTTATCTCCGATTTGCTGACTGCACGCCTTTAATTTTTTATGATAAGAAACAGAAAATTGCTGCAGTATCTCATGCAGGATGGCGCGGAACGGTCAAAAAAATTGGCGTAAAAACTATTCAGAAGATGAATTCCGACCCTGATGATATTATTGCGCTTATCGGGGCTGCTATTTCTGTCTGCTGTTATGAAGTATCAGAAGAGGTTAAAGAGGAGCTTCTTAGTACAGTCAAAAACCCTGCCGGACTCTATAAAGACCGAAATGTTGATTTGAAAAAGATAAACGCACGCCAGCTTGAAGAAGCGGGAGTCAAAACGATTGATATTTGTCCTTATTGTACAAGCTGTAATAATGATTTATTCTATTCTTACCGCAAAGAAAACGGCACAAAGTTGAGGCATTACGCTGCTGTGCTTATTTGAACCTCTGCCTGTTTAGCTTTTGCTGCTTTTCTTTTTTTATCAAGCATATTTGTTACATAGATATTGAGGTTAGGAATACCCAGACCTAATACCAGACCGGAGAAGAGGTATCCTGCACCTTGAGCCATATTAAGAGTTCTCAAGCGTTTTCTTGTAAGCTTCTGGGTTTGTTTGTCAAGCTTTTTCAAATCCTTAAGCATTTCGCCAAATGTCTTGCTTACAACTTTATCGCCGTCTTTCTTGCTGATATCAATGCCATTATCAGCGAGAGTCTTAACAAGAATTTCGTCTCTGGTTTTTAAAGAGCCGTTGAATGTACGTTTAAATATTCCTGCAAATCCCTTAGCATTCTTAGGCGTGAATTTATCCTTATAATTCATAACGGTTTTATCTAGTCCGTCAGCAGCAAGCTTGTTTACTATATCGCCTAATACAAGCCAGCTCAAGTATCCTAAAGTATCTTTTGTCAGAACTTCTCTAAGCTCATCTTTATCTCTCGCAGAGAAAATTCTTGAGATAATTGTAATACCGTAAACACCTTTCAATTGGTTAATTGTTGGCATTTTACCCGTAAACGACATTTTATCCATAAACTTACCCGGTGATTTTAGGAATGCCGCAGGAGTCATTCCTAAAGTTCCTAAAATCATACTGAAAAATGCTGCACTGCTCACGGTCTTAAGTGCTTTAAACCCGCCGCTGTTGTCTTTACTGCGTCCTTCTACGCCGACAAAACCGTCTGTTCCGGTTTTAAGTTTTGATAAATACATATTTATAGGCTGAACTGAAAGCCCGATAATTGAAGCTATTGCAAACCCCATAGCAGAGCGGGTTTTCATAAATTTAGAAAGACCTTTAATAAAAGTGTTTTCTTTAATTGATTTGCCGTTTCTAATCTGTTCTTTGAATGCTTCTTTTACCTTATCTTTATTAAATGAGTCTGATACAAGATACATATCATTCAGCAGAGATTTTAAATTAGCTTTGCTTACATTCTTTTTATCAACAGCAGATTCTAATATATACTCGCTTTGAGCACCTGTGCTGGCTGTAATTTTGTTAATAATATATTCTCTGGATTTATTTGTATCTTTCTTTATCCACTCTTTAAATTTAACTCCCTTATTCAGAGACTCATCAATTGATTTTGCAACCTCATCAATAGTTTCCTTAGAAATTCTTACATAACCCTCTGCATCTCTTCCGGCTGCATCAGGGTTATAAGCTTTAACATTAGAAAGCGTATTTTTAATATAATCAATCTGATTTTTGTTATCTCTAATCTGTTCTGCCTTGTTTTCAGCAAGAATATCTAAAGTCTCCGGAGCAGTAAAAAATTTATTAACATTCAAACCGAATTTTTTATTTAATCCAAACGCAATCAAAGCGCCTGCTCCAGCACCAAACAAGCCCATAAAGGTATCGTTTACCGTACCCATAATCTCACGTCTTAACGTTTCCATACCGGCAGCCGGGCCGCGCTTTATCATATCGCTTGCAGTTCTCGGAGCTACCATAAAACATAAATCTACACCATTTGCACCGATAGCCTGATTGGTTGCTAAAAACCGCATAGTTGTGTCTACCGGCCCTTTAAATTGAGGATGAATTTGTTGTTGAGTTGATTGTACTTTCATAATCTACCTTTATGCTGTTTTTCTGCCTGCTCTAAAACCTCTGGTGAGTGAAGAATATTCAACATTCAAAGGTGTCTTTGCAGGTTCTTGTTCTATTTCGGCTTTTTGTTCTGCATTCTCGCGCGCAAGCTGGAGTGCACGTTCATGCTTTTTCTTAGTGTTATGTCGTGTAAATATCGGAATAACAATCCCTAGTAATGCTAATGATACACCAAGGTTAGTCACCTGGCAAGCGGAGCGCAAATTCTTTGCACGCTTGAGTTCTTTTTCTGTTTTTCCTATAACTTCTTCAGAGGATTTGATATTAACATCTTTAACCCAGTGCCAGAATTTTTTGAGCTTGCCTTCGTTTCCGTTTAATTTTTTAGTGTCGTTAAGGAGTGTAACGCCGGTTTTGTTTTGTATAATTGTAGCGGCTGCTTTTGCAGCGTAATCTCCAAGGAAATATAAGCTTGAGAAGGTTGCAATATCTCTTACGGTTGCTTCTGCTAACTCGTTTTTATCTTCTGCGGCTGCCATACGTGAAGCAAATGTCGCGGTAGAAATAATCCTTGCCTGATCCATGGTCGGGAACATGCCTTTAAACTCAAGCATATTCATACTTGGTTTTTTCATCATGGAAAGAAGTGCAACGCCTATCATTGAAGATATTGAAATAATTTTTTGTTTAAGCAGTCCTTCTTGTGCCTGCGGGTTTTGTTCAATATTATTCTTATTCTTCCCGAAATCGTCATAAATAGGAGCGCCTTTAACCCCTGAAATTTTACACGTAATCCAGCGGTTAATATACTGCATGGAAATTGCAAGCGGAAGAATGACGCCGAGTCCGAGCAGGCTCTTTGTTTTTAAAAGTTTTTTACTCTGTTTGGCAAATTCTTCCATACTTAATTTATTATTCGGTTTTTGGAATTCTTTAAAATATTTTACGGAGTCCTCAAGCATTGACTGAACGGATAATGCCTTAACTTCTTTTTCTCCGCCTATTTTAATATTTTCTGCAACATGGGTCTTTTCAACTATTTCGTTTGCAAGTTTTTTAACCTCTTTGCGCATCGCCCTGTCATTGCTGTTAGAGCGTGTTATCTCTGTTAGTTTGTTTCCGTAAAAATCTAAGTCAGAGCCTAATTTTTCTCTAAACAGGATTTTCTTATCACCGTCAAACCCTTCAATATCACCTAAAATATTCTTTAAAGACTCTTTGACTTTATCTTCTGACGAAGCATTCTTATAATATTCGGCAGCCTTATCTACAAGCGTGCTGTCTGCCCAGCATCTTGACATACTTACACCCTTAGGCATAAACGCAGGATTTATGCATTTTGCAATCCCTAAAGTTACAAGAGACGGTATCAAACAGTTTACAACAAGCCCCGAGGACTCTCTTCTAAAAGCCTCAAATCCAGCAAACCAGTTGGTCATAGATTCTACAATAGTTCTCGGTAAAATTGCCGATAGCATATCAATAACGGTAACATTAACCATAGGCATTCGCTCGCACATCTGAATTCCCTGAAGTGCGATTGAGCCAAGCCCTTTAAAACTCGGGTTGTTCTCATCTTGTTTTTGACGGGCTTGTAAACTATTTATTCTGCTAGTATTGTCTACACCAATTTTGTTTATCATACACATATACTTTTCTATATAAGCCGATTATATCAGCTTGGATATATATTTAAAAGCCCGTAAAAATAAAAATTGCCATCAAAACGGCTTTTGTAAAGAAAATGTAAAGAAGAATTTTTGAATATTTTTTTCTTGTAAGGAATGTTTAATGATAATTTTTATAACTTACCCATACTAATGATTTCGGAAGCTTGAAAAGAGTAGTAAAGTAAAAAATACATACACAAAAATAAATGTAAATTTTTGTAACGATTTAAGATTTTTCGATTTTGGTATAGAACAGGTACACTTCCGGCAGAGTGTAGAATAGCACTTAGTATGAAGTAAAAGTTATAGTTTAACTGGTGAATAGTGAAGAGGTGGATAAGTAAATAGGTAAATAAGTGAATAGGTGAATAAGAAAACCAAGTGCACAGTCACCCCTCCCTAGTGAGGGAGGGCTTGGGTGGGTGCTGATTAGGGTTTAGAAGTTTAGAGGTTTAGGAGTTTAGGAGAAGTTAAAATTTTAATGAATTAAACCAGAACAGTAGGTCAGGCACTGCCTGACATTAACCTTATAATTATATTATCTAAACGAACTGCTCTTTTAAAATTCACTTTATAGTTTTTTTATTTGTTCTTACTGACTGCCCCCTCACCGCATCCGTAGTTTTCGGCTCCCACCTCAAACACGGCTGCTCCTCTCCCGCAGGGAGAGGAGCGAAGGCTTGCTACGCCAAGAACGATATCAGCCCGCAAGAGAATTTAATGTTTTTACTGCTAAATTATGCTATACTCTTTTAAAAAGGTTTATGATGGATAAAAAAAATCAGCTTAGCAGTTATTTTGATTTGGTTACAAGTTCTCCAGAGAGAATTCTTTCAGTCACTTTTTTTCTATTATGTCTTTTAGGCGGAGCAATACTGTTTCTGCCTGTATGCGGAAAGCTTTCTTTTCCGGACGCCCTCTTTACTGCAGTAAGCGCCGTATGTGTTACAGGATTATCCGTTATTGATATTACTAAAGACTTAACCCCTGCAGGACAAATTATCCTGCTTCTGCTTATCCAAACAGGCGGGTTAGGGATTATGAGTATAAGTTCGATTATTTTTATTATGCTCGGAAAAAGAATGTCTCTCAGGTACGAAAAAAACGCAAGAAGGATTTTTGATGCAGAAAGCAGAGCAGAAGTTAAAGAGTCTTTATTTTTAATATTTAAATATACATTTTATCTGGAACTTATCGGAGCAATTTTATTAACTCTCGGGTTTTCAATTTCAGAGCATAATATCCTGACCGGATTAAAAATGGGAATATTTTCCTCTATTTCCGCGTTTTGTAACGCCGGATTTGTTTTAAACAGCTCTAATTTAATTCCCTACAACCAGAACCCGATAATTCTATATACTACCTCTTTTTTAATCATCCTCGGGGGAATATCTCCTGCAATATGTGTAAGTTTCCGCAGGCTCTTAAACGGGCAGAAACTTCCGCCGCTTGCTTTAATAGTATTTAATACAACAATTGCACTTATGCTTGCAGGTACATTGATTTTCCTTACTGCTGAATATAACGGCGTTTTAGAAGGTATGGGCTGGTGGGACAAATTCAACAACTCCTGGTTTCAGTCAGCAACATTAAGAACAGCCGGATTTAATTCCGTAGATTTAACTCATATAAGCGGAATAACTTATCTTATGTTTATTATATTTATGATTATAGGCGGCTCCCCCGGAGGTACAGCAGGCGGTATAAAAACAGTTGTTTTTAGTGTAATACTTATTACCTGCTATAATACGCTGTTTGGAAAAAGCAATATAATAAGAAGCCGCGCAATAAGACAGGACTGTGTACAAAAGTCAATAACCTTGACTATAATCTATCTGATATTTTTCTTTATCTCAAGCGGTATGTTAATCACAACACAGCTAATACCTAACAGCTCCCTGATTTTTGAAGCCGCATCCGCGCTCGGAACAGTAGGGCTTACAATTGGAGCAACGCCGCAATTAGATGAAGTCGGGAAAATGATAATAATTATTACAATGTATATAGGCCGTGTAATGCCCGCTACAATAGTTTATTACATGAATTCAAAAATTGCAGAAACAAGGATAAGTTATCCTGATGCAAAACTATCTTTAACATAGGAGAAAATCAATGAGAATGCAGGTTTTAATAATAGGTTTAGGACAGTTCGGAATGTCGCTGGCAAAAACTCTTTCCGATAAAGGAGCAGAGGTTATCGGCGCAGATATTGATAAGGAGCTTGTAGATGAAGCATCTGCTTTTCTTGAAGATGTAATCTGTCTTGATGCAACAGATGAGATTTCTCTTGCAAAATTATGCCCGAAAGAGAGAGATATCGTAATCTGTGCAATCGGTTCAAGAGAAGCTTCAATTCTTACAACCGCACTTTTAAAACAAATGGGGTGCGAAAATGTTATAGCACGTGCTGCGGAAAAAATTCATGAAAGAATTCTGAAAGCTGTAGGTGCTAAAAGTGTTATTAATCCTGATGAAGAATACGGTAAAAAATACGCATACAAAATTCTGTTCCATAATGTAATAACAGATGTATCCTCTGACGATATTCAGCTTCTGGAAATCAGCGTACAGCCGTTTATGATTGGAAAAAACTTAATCGAACTTGCGCTCCCGAACCGGTACGGAATTATTGTAGCAGCTGTTAGGAAGGGAAACAAATTAACCCGTCCTTTTCCTACCGAAAAGCTTTCAGAGGATGATAATCTGCTTCTTGTATGTACTGATGAAGCGTTGGAGAAAATGCTTAAGGAGAATATGTAATGAATTTTTCAAAATCTGTACATTTTTCATTTATCTTATTGCTGATTTTTTCCACAATTATTGCAATTGCAGGAGTGAGAGGGTTTTTAAGACTTGCCCCTTCGATTGAATATATTAATAAACACAATACACGCTCTTTGTATTATTCAGAACAAATGTTATCAGCAATTTCTGTTAACAAAAATCTGAATGATTTTGAAAAAGCTTTGAATAATGCCCGAAAAAATGTTACAGAATCCGGTGAAGCTTCGGCTGTCAAAAACATTGAAAAAGATTACAAACAGGCATTCAGCGGAGACAAGATTACGGAAGAAAAAGTTATCAATAACATAATCGAGCTTTCTAAAATAAACCGTGTTGCAATGAATCAGGCGGGAATGGATGTCAAACAGCTTAGTTCTGTAGGTATCTGGGTAATAGTGTTTTTGACTCTTATAATCTGGGTTCTCGGACTTGCAATCATAAAATCAATCAACAAAACGGTCATCCTGCCTCTTGCCGAGCTAAAAGGTGTTATTGAAGCCTATAGAAAAGGAAACAGAATGCGCAGATGCCCGAAACTTGCGCCATCGGAAGATTTCCAACAGATTTATGACGGCATAAACTTGCTTTTAGATAATAACTCAAAATAGATTAGTCAGTCTTTGCTGATACAAGCTTGAAATGAATGCTATCAAATCTCCTCGCCCTGCGGGAGAGGAGCAGCCGTGTTTGAGGCGGGAGCCGAAAACTACGGATGCGGTGAGGGGGCTGTCTGTAGGAACAAACAAAAAATTATAAAGTGAATTTTAAAAGAGCAGTTTGTTTAGATAATATAATT
>CALVEE010000213.1 GCA_944326495.1 Candidatus Gastranaerophilales bacterium
TTATCGTTACATCGGGTATTCTTGAGCGGATATTATCGCATATTTTTTTATAAGTTGCATAATCATATCTTCTGTTCATTTTCTTTAAGACATAATCATCGCCTGACTGCATGGGAATATGGAAATATTCACAAACTTTATCCAGCTCTATCACTGTATCAATAAGTTCTTCAGTAATATCTGTCGGATAAGATGTTACAAAGCGGATTCTGAATTTACCCTCAATAGCATTTACCTTTCTCAATAACCAGGCAAGATTAATAATTTTACCCTCTTCATCCTTTGTATAACCCCAAGGATTATCTTCCGTTTTTTCAGCCAGCCATTTACCGTAGCTGTCAACATTTTGTCCGAGAAGCGTAATCTCTTTAAAACCTTCCGCCAAAGCTTTTTTTACTTCGTTTAATATAAGCTCCGGTTTTCTTGAGCGTTCGCGTCCTCTTGTATACGGAACTATACAGTAAGAACAGAAGTTATTACACCCTTCCATAATCGGAACCCACGCATTAACACTTTTTACACGGTTAATTTGGATATCATTTTCTTCATAAGGTTTCTCTTCCGTCGAAACAACTCTTTCTCCGGCTTCTATTCTTTTAACAAGTTCAGGAAGCTCATAAAGCCTCTGGGTTCCGATAACTAAATCTACATAAGGTGCGCGCCTAAACAGCTTCTCTCCAGTTTGCTGGGCAACACATCCGGCGAATACAATCTTCAAATCCGGCTTATTTTTCTTCCACTTGCCCCAAACTCCGATTGCGCTATAAGCTTTATCTTCCGATAACTGCCTTATGGAGCAGGTGTTAATGATAAGCATATCCGCTTCTTTCGGGTTTTCAGTCTGCGTATACCCTAAATGTTCAAGCATTCCATACATACGCTCCGCGTCAGACTTATTCATCTGACAGCCCATTGTTTCTATATATATCTTTTTCATTTTTTAATCCTCTTTTCTTTATTTTACAACAAATAGTTGAGTTTGAAGAAAAATACATTTTTCTGCGAATAAAGCTTGTACTTTTATTTATTAACTGCTTTGTTTTTATAGAAAATCAATAAACGGCCTTGAATAATTTTATTCAAGGCCGTTTATTGATTTTTCAATTTAAATTATTTAATTAATTATATCACCATACTCTTCCGGGTTATTTAATAAATCATAATTAATTTCATTTTCGTTATCCGCAATAGCAGCTGCTACTACCGCATCCGAGGTTACATTCAGTAATGTTCTCATCATATCTGTAATTCTTTCGATTGTAAACAGGAATGCAAAACCAGCAACAAGCTGTTCCGGACTTAAGCCCATACCATTAAGTACAAGTGCTATTGTAATCAAACCAGCTCCCGGAATACCGGCGCATGTAGACGACGCTACGATTGCTAAAAGTGCAATCTGGATTACCAGAAACGGAGTTAGAGCTACACCGTATGCTTGAGTTAAGAATATAACCGCAATTGTTTGAAGCATTGCTGTACCGTCCATATTTAATGTAGCCCCCAGAGGCAGAACAAAACTTGAAACTTTATGCGATATACCTCTTTTTTCACAGCATGCAATCGTTAGAGGCAGCGTTGCAGAAGAACTTGCAGTACCAAAAGCCACCATCATGGCTTCTGCTATAGCCGCATAAAGCATTAATACAGGCACTTTAGAAAAGATTTTTAAAAATACCGGATATACAACAAAGAACTGTATTGCAAACCCAAGAGCGAGAACTCCCAGATATTTAGATATACTCATAAATATATCAATACCAAAGGATGAAACCGCAACTGCAGTAAGAGCAAATACACCGGGTGCGGCAAAACACATTATCCAGTCGGTAACCTTCATAGTAGCCGCAAAAACCGACTCAAAGAACCCTACGAAAGGTCTGTTAATATCACCGGCTTTTGCAAGCGCAATAGAAAAGATTAAGGCAAACACAATAATCGGAACCATATCTCCGCTTGCAATAGATGCGAGCGGATTTTTAGGAATAAAGCCCAGGATTATATTTAACAAATTGCCCTTTTGAGCTTCAATAGTAGCAGCCACCTGCGCTTGAATATCAGCCGCAGTATCAAGATTTATATAATGAGCAGCTCCTATTCCGGGTTTTAAAAGTAAGGCAAGCATAGCTCCGATTGTAACTGCCATTATGGTTATAATACCGTAATAAAATATCATTTTAGTGCCGAGCTTGCCTATCTGCTTACTGTCGCCGACACTCGTAATCCCGATTACTATCGCTGAAATTACAAGCGGTATAACAACCATTTGAATTAATCTTATAAATACCTGACCAATAAATGTTAAAGTTGTCATTAAAACAGAACTAGGCTCATTGTGAAGCCATATACCTACAATTACACCAAGTACAAGTCCGGCAAAAATATGCCAGTTTCTCTTCAATCCTAAACCAAGTGCAATCAACACTTGCATATAAAATTTCATGTATAAATCCTCTCATATACTTATATAACTAGATTATTGTACTATTATTTTTACAAAATGTAAAGATTTATTCGGATAGTACGCTCTCTCCCGAAATTTTTTCACCCTTAATCATATACTTCGCATGCTCTGTTTTCATAAGATGGTTATCTACTAAAGAATAAGACTCCAGAGTTAAGTCATTAATACCTGAAAAAGTATTTTTATCCAGCCTTATAGTAACAGTGTCTGTTAAAACTTTATTGTCATAAGGAGCTCTTTTTGAGAACACAATCAAATTTCCTTCAACAGTTTTAACCGAGATTTCCGCATTTGCTCCGCTAAACGGATTAGAAAGCGTAATCTTGTCTCCGACACGCGATAAATTCCACATATCAGTACTTGCCGGCTTAAATGTACCATAGCTGTTAGTGTCAGCTAAATTTGCCTTAACTCTCCAACTTCCGAAAAACGCTTTTGGAATATCATTAATCGACACACCCGCATTGAGAACCATATCTTCTGCAAATACCGTCCCAACAGACAACAGTAATAAAACTAAAACTAATAAAACTCTCTTCATATAGTTATTATAACAGTAATTTTAAAATTGTCATTTGCTTTTTAGTCTGTAATTTTCAAAAGTAAATTTAGTAAATTCTAATAAAAATTTTGTTTCCGTATCATTAAGCGTAAATATATATTTTAATAACTCATCTCTTACAATATTTTCTTCACTGGAATTAATCTTAATCCCGAATTCATCAAGCGGTATATCAAGAATTTCACGGAGCTTAAAAAATATTGCAATCGAGGGGTAATGAACTCCTGTTTCTATTTTGCTCAAATGTTTTTCGCTGATATCAGCTTTTTCTGATAAATATGCCTGAGTATAGCCTCGTTTTTTTCTATATTGTTTGATTTTTACACCAATTAATTTTTTATCTTCAAAAAACATAACTAATTGTCCTTATTACTTTTCTCAAATATTAGCTTAATGTAATAACTCTAATAACCCCTATTCCGTTATATTTCTTAAAAGGTATTGCATGCGATACTATTTGTGCTAACATGTCATCGTAGACGATTATTCCATTAAAAAGTATTGCCAAAGGAGAATTATGAAAAAGATTATAAGAAAGATTTTTGCGCTTGAAAATGAGTATACTAGCAAAGTTTTGACTATATTGGGACTAAAATTTAAATTTCAAAATAAAAAATGGTATACCGTACGATGTAATGCTGATGAAAAGGGTATTATTAGAAGCGAATTTATTAATTTTGTTCAAGACAAGATTGAAGAGAAATGCTTTGGTGAAAAATTTAATATGGAAAAGTATTTGAAAGGTACTATTGAGCCGCCTTGTTATTTATATGTGGATAGTATGCATAACTACTTAAATATATTACTTGGCACATCGGAATGGTTTTCAGATAAGAAAGAACCCGCTACTAATAACGATTATATGTTTAGTTGGGAAATAAGACCAGGCGAGGGAAATTATAATATTATAAAATATGCTTACGAAAATAATAAAAAAATAATTTTTGCCGGAGATGCGTTTCTAAGCTCTGTAACTACAAGAGCATATAAAAATGAACTACCTAAATACAGAAAGAGTATCGCATTTACATTTGATGATTTAACCTCATACTTTGATGCAACACGCCCTAGCAGGCTTGAGCAGATGCTTAATGATAAACGGGTTATTGTCTCTGAAAGCGAAAGAAAAAGAGCCAGAAAATGTATTGATAAAATTGTGGCTAACCATTTAACCAAATATAACCATCAGCCGATTTATACACCGGAGATTGGAAGAAAAGGAGTTAATAAAGTTCTTGTTGTAGACCAATCCTATGGTGATATGAGTATTCTAAAAGGTATGGGAAACGATGAGACTTTCAAGAATATGCTTGAAAGTGCTATAAGAGAAAACCCCGAAGCTGATATTATTGTAAAGACCCATCCGGATACAATTGCAGGCATGGGCGGATATTATACGGGCTTAAAGCAAAAAGGGAATATTTATCCAATAACATTTCCGATAAATCCGATATCATTAATTCAATATTGTGATAAGGTTTATGTCTGTACAACCCAATTCGGTTTTGAAGCGCTTATGTGTAACAAAGAAGTTCACGTTTTCGGAATGCCTTTCTATGCAGGCTGGGGCTTGACAATTGATGCTCAAAAATGTGAAAGACGCACCATTATGAGGAGTTTAGAAGAAGTTTTTTATATTGCCTATATTATGTATTCTTATTATGTAAATCCGGAAAAGAAATGCAGATGCGAAATTGAAGAGGCCATGGATTATTTGTTAAAAATGAGAAGTGAGTATTTTATTAGGAGTAAAGGGATAAAATGAGTTTATTATTTAGTTATCAAAAGTGTCTAAATAAAAACATACTCCCTCTCCTTACTGGAGAGGAGCAGCCGTGTTTGAGGCGGGAGCCGAAAACTACGGATGCGGTGAGGGGGCTGTCTGTAGGAACAAACAAAAAATTATAAAGTGAATTTTAAAAGAGCAGTTTGTTTAGATAATATAATT
>CALVEE010000214.1 GCA_944326495.1 Candidatus Gastranaerophilales bacterium
GGCATTGAATGAGAAAGTAACACAATTCCTTGCTGAAAATAACACTGTTAAATTAAAGGGGTAAATGATAAAGGGGGAAATAATAAAAGAAGTCCGGTTATTCAAAAAACGGACTTCTTTTATTTTATCTGGCTTTTCTTGGATCAGCGATTTTTAAGACACCTTCTCTTGGAAAAACTTGTGAATATTCGCCGCAATTAACCAAAGTTCCTAAGTTTGTACCATCTCTCACTGTACAGAAAGCATCACGGAAATTTGCATAAATTATAGCCTGATACTCAAAATCAGCTCTATTAATAGCATTATTTCTTCCGACCCTGCCATTATCAATATATACCGGTAATAAATCCCGCCGCAGCTGTAAGTTAACATCACTACCGGCAGTTAACGGAATTAAATAGCCATCATCCGCATCTACATATGCAAACCTAACAGTTGCAAATCCATTATTTGTTCTTGTTTTTCTCTGCGGGACTGTCATTGTTATAGGAATAGCGTTTGTAATACCATCAGCCGCTGCTATACCATTCAAACCATCTTGCAAATTATTGGAGTACGAATAATGAATACCATTATTCGTAACAATTTCTACCAAGCCGCCTGCAACAGGTTCAGCTTCTTCATCGTTAACGTCTTCTTCCACTGCTACATCCGAACTTAATAAACTATTAACATGTTCCATTATTTGTGCATTTGTTGGGTTACTAATAGAAGCTTTAGCATCTGCAATAGCGTTATATAGATTTATATAACCGTTGTAATAAAATAAATTATATGCTCTATCGGTACCATGTTTTGCAATTGTCATCCCCATTGCTGATACGACTCCGATAATTCCAAGACATAACAGCAATTCTGCCAAAGTAAAAGCCTTTTTCATATTGATAATCGCTCCATAATTTCTTCGTATGTATTTATTATATCACATGTCTTTATAAAATTCATCGGGGTAACATTTAAAACAGTCTTATTTTCTTTTACAGCAAAAATCTTTTTACCCCTTTTAGCCATTTCTAGCACTGGGATACAGCCAATTGAGTTATAAGGAATAACAAGAAAATCCAAATTATCAACACTAATTCCGTTATTAGAAAGGAGAGGAGCCTGATTTAATCCTAATAAAATGCATGGGAGAAATGTTGGTGTTATATATTCTGCAGCACATCTTTTATCTACGATTTTTGTATCTATTTCAATACTGTCAAAAGCCGGCGCATGCGCGCAAGGTATTTTAAATTCTTTAGAGATATAATGTGATATAATAGCCTCAACTCCGCCAACCGGATCAACTCCAATCCCGTTTGCATAATCATCCCCCTGCTCATCCGGAAAACGACATACAATGGCAATTGCTTCAGCTCCTTTTAGGATTAATTTTTCAGCAGCCTTCTTTATGGTTAAAAGATTTTTTACGTTTCCGGTTGAAGCTCCGGAGGTTTCAATAAAAAATTCTACGCCTGCAGTTTCATCAGTTATTTCATATCCAATAATATTAAGCCCATAAACTGTCTCAACTGCATTAATAGTATTGATATGTACATTTAGGACTTCCGGTGTTATAGCTTTATCAAAAATAATCCCGATTTTGTTGTTATTTGAAGGCTTAAGTTTTATATTGCCCTTAAAAAACTCATCGAGAGAATAACCTTCAACATAAAGCATATTATCAGTAATTCCGGAAAAACAGGCTGCATTAACAACATTAGGATTAACAATAAGCCGATAGCGCTGCGCAAGTTTTCTTGCCCAGACACTTGCATCACCGGCAAATCCGCCAATTGAAGCTCCAATACCCGTAGGAACGATAAAAGCACCTGTTTTCATACACTTGATTATATTATATCCCTCTGAATATTGCAAAAATTTCTTGTCTAGTGTAAAATTAGATGTATAATTTAAGGGTAATTGAGAGTAAATGAGTCTGACAGACATTTTTATAAATATTTTTATAATTTTATTTTTACTTTTTGTTAATGGTTTCTTTGTAGCTGCAGAATTTTCTCTTGTAAAGGTTAGGAAAACAAGGCTGGAGCAGTTATGTAACGAAGGAAATTCTAATGCAAAGAGGGCTTTGAAATTAGTTAATGATGTTAATAAAATGCTGGCTGCAGCGCAATTAGGTGTAACAATTGCAAGTATTGCTTTAGGTTGGGTTGCGGAATCTACAATTGTACAGCTTATAGAGCCTGTATTTAAAATATTTTTTTCGTCACATAGCGTAATTACAGCCCACGCAGTTGCTGTTCCGATATCATTTGTTTTAGTGACATATTTCCATGTACTTTTGGGCGAACAGCTGCCAAAATGTATATCATTAAGACATCCGGAGACTTTAGCACTTCTCATTTCAACTCCGATGGATGTATTTATTACTGTTTTTAAACCTTTTGTATGGCTTCTGGAAGTGTCGGGAAACAAAATTCTTGCAGCATGTCATGCTAATTCAGAGGACGCATCTCTGGTTCATTCAACAGAAGAATTGGATATGCTGGTTGATGCAAGCTATAATGAAGGCGTTTTAAATGAAACAGAAGCTGAAATGCTTCATAATATGTTTAAGTTTTCAGACCTGATGGCAAAACAGGTTATGATACCGAGAACGGATATGGTATGTATTCCTAATGATATTTCTTTTGAAGAACTTAACAAAGTTGCAATGGAAAACCAGTATACACGTTATCCTGTGTATGAAGAAAATATTGATAAAATTTTAGGATTTATTCATGTTAAAGATTTATATTCTTTAGCTATGACTAAAGAAAATTATTCAATGAAAAAAATTATACGTCCATTGATGCTTGTTCCAGAGACAATGACATTAGATAATCTGGTTATTGAATTTAAAAAACGCCATATTCAAATGGCCGTTGTAATAGATGAGTTTGGCGGAACATCAGGACTTATAACCCTTGAGGATGTCTTAGAAGAAATTATCGGGGATGTTCAGGATGAATTTGATGAGGATGTGGAAGCTGATATAGAAGAAATCGGTGAAAATACTTATCTTGCAAATGGTATGATGCGTATAGATGAGCTAGTTAAATTCTTTGATTTAAAAGAAGCTTTATTTGAAGAAGATGATGTTGATACAATCGCAGGATTAGTTGTAAAACTTTTAGGCAGAATTGCAAATATCGGCGATGCTGTTTCATTCAATGGTTTAACTTTTACTGTAACAGAAATAGACGGCGCAAGAATTACCAAGTTACAAATATATAGAGAACCCCCAAAAGAGGTTGAAGAAAACGAAGAGGCTTAGGCCTGTAAGCCTAGCCCTGATGGCGTTTTGCTATGTTAAGTTTTGTAAAATTTTGAGTTTTTTATGCAATTTAATTTTACAAAAATACTTTATATAAATACAAGTGTGTTTATAGTTTGTAGTGAAGGAAAGTACATGACATCAGGTTTAGCAATTTCATCATTTATGCCATCAATTGTATCAAGCGGAATATTTTCTTCAAGAAGAGCTGACAAGGGAATAGACGCTCTTGCTGCTAATAATCCGTTTGTAAGTGCTATGAATTTTGATGTTGCAGCCGGTCAGGTCGCAAACGCAGCTAAAGGGGTGGCAAATATTGCAAGGGAGTCATCTAATTCAGTAGCTAACGGAATAGTAAGCGCAGAAGAGGCTATTAAAAATCTTTCTAAAGCAGATAAATTTATGAATGGTGTTAGTAAAGTCGTTAATTTTACAGCAGACCATATAAATCCATTAATTGTAGCAACAGGAGCTGTTAAGGTAGCTTGCTCTGATGATAAAGCTGAAGCTTTTTCAAGGGAAGCTTTGGCATTAAGCGCAATGTTTGGAAGCGAAGCATTGGCTAAAAGATTTATCGGAATGCCGAAGCTCGAGAAAGATGCTGTTACCGGGAAAAAGATAGCATTTAAAAGAGAAGGCTGGTATAAAGACAGCAAGTTTTTAACAAAACAGGCTGAAGCATTTAAAGATTACTGTGCAACTAAAAAAATATTTAATAAAACATTAAAATTTTTGCCGGGTGCTCTGAAAGGATTTGCATTTGTATCTGCATCAATTGCAGGCTACAGTCTCGGTTTATCAGCAGCTGATTATATTTTAAAAGAATGCGGCGGTAAGACTAACGCATAGACCTGATTTTACCTTTTTCTTTATATAAAGTCTGAAATATTGACTGAGAACGGCGGTAATTATTAATAGAAGCTTCCAGCGAAGCATTAATTGTAATATAAATTACCGGAATTGATATTGCAATGGTTAAGATAGCTACGATAGCATGTCTTAGAACTGTCTGGATTATCCGGAAACGCTGTTTGGTAATTGCTATATCATTTTGTTCCTTCAATATTTTATTTATAAGATTTTTTCTTTCTTTAACGGTAAGACTTTCTATGAAATCGACATTTTGAGGATCTATGTAAATTACGTATTTTGAATATTTGACATTACCATCTAAGAAATCAAGGCTGTCATTATAATTTTTCTGTTCCGGCGTAATTTTTCTCTCTGTTATATTGCCGTTTGAGACTTTTTCTATATCTTCATTCTGCGGGGTCTCAGCAAATGCTGCGCTGCTGATAGAACTCTCGGCTTCTTTTTTTTCATCAGAAGCATTTTGCTGTTTATTTAATTTTGCTTTATATTTTTTTATAAAATTATCGTCAAAATTTTTATCAAGATTAATGTCTTTTTTTACCTGCGCCGGCTCTTTTTGAAGCTCTTTTTCCTGTGTGTTTTCAGTATTTGCAGCAGCTGACGGCTCTTCAAATAACGTAGTATCATCATTTATATTAAAAGCAGGCTGGTTTTGTGCAGTATTTTCAGCATTTAAGTTCTTTGCATCCTGAGTTAATTTTTGCTGAAGCTGTTCTATTAATTCAGGTGATATATCGTCATTTAACGATGCTAATTCGCTTATATCCATTGAATCTTTATCATTAAAAACATTCTTGCCAGCCATGTATGACTCTCTTTTCTTTTTTGTAGTATGATATAAACATATTATATCTGATATTTTGCGAATAGGCAATCATAAGAGAGATTGAAATGGATAAAGAAAGATTAGAAAGTTATATCAAAAAACTCGGCGAGGCTAAAATACTTGTCGTAGGTGACTTAGCGCTTGATGAAATGGTCTATGGCGATACGGAGAGAATTTCAAGAGAAGCCCCTGTTTTAATACTTCAGCATACGCATACAAAGTTTATTTTAGGCGGAGCTTCTAATGCCGCTCATAACGTTTCCGAAATTAATGGCGGGAATGTTTCTGTTATAGGAATTATCGGGGATGATTATCAGGCGCAGGATTTAAAGAATGCTTTTGAAGAAGCTGATATAGACTGTTCTGCTTTAATAACGGATAGAAACAGAAAAACGATTACCAAAACAAGAATATCAGGTTCTTGTTCGCATTCAATCACACAGCAGATTGTAAGAATTGACCGACAGACAAATGCACCGCTTTCAAAGGAAACTGAAGATAAAATGATTGAAGAAATAAAAAAACTTGTACCTTTGCATGATGCGGTTATTTTATCGGATTATCATATAGGAACTCTTACTGATAATGTAATAAAAGCAGTTTGTGACACTGCTCATAAATATAATAAAAAAGTTATTGTAGATGCTCAAAGGGATTTGAACCGTTATAGGGGGATAACTTCTATGACACCGAATCTTCCGGATACTCAAAAATATGTCGGATATTATTTAAAAAATAAAGACGATTTTTTAAAGGCGGGAAATAAACTTTTAGAGGATACTCTGGCAGAAGCTGTGCTTATAACTTGCGGCTCAGAGGGGATGGTGGTTATTGAAAAAAATAATAAATATACTCATATTCCCGTTTTTAATAAGGCAGAAGTTTTTGATGTAACCGGTGCCGGTGATACAGTGACTGCTTTATATACTCTGGCTCTTGCAATAGGAGCGGAGCCTGTTTATGCTGCAGTTATCGGAAATATCGCTGCAGGTATTGTTATTAAACAATACGGATGTGCAACTACATCTATAGATGAAATTTTAAAATCTGTTCCGGAACGTATTATGTTAGAAATATAGGAGTGTAATTGTAAATGAAAAAACTTAATATCGTTGATATCATAATAGTTTTAGGAGTAATAATTGCTCTTGCTGTCGGTGTTATGACTGCAAAACACTTTAGACAGACTGCTGACAAACAGATAGAAGCAACTTCTCCGATTACTTTTCAGGTGTTTCTGCGAGGTGTAACTGTAACAGGAGATGAATTCCCGATTAAGTCGAATGATAAAACATTTATTACAATAAGAAATGTTCCTTATACGGAGTTAAATGTTGTTAAAGTCAGCTCTGAATCAAGAAAAACCGCTTTACCTTCACAAAAGGCTAAAGAACAGTATATTTTAATACAAGATCCGGCACAGCCTTCAATTTACGATGCTGTTATTACAATTTCCGATACTGCAAAAATAACAAAAGACGGAGCTGTTGTAGGCGGTAATAAAATTAAAATGGGACTTCCTGTTACATTAGAAGGTGAAAGCTACAAATTTAACGGGACAATTTCGGATGTAAGAGTGTCTTCTGAGGTTGAAGTAGAAGATGCCGGCGCTAATAATCTTGTAGGTTAGGGAAAAATGTTTCTTAATACAATATTGTCTTATTCACAAAAAATTTTCGAACCTTTTTACAATAAAAGCTTTTTTTTACAAAAAATAGACCTGCTTATCGGAGCGGATGTACTGCTTTTAATACTTTCGGCAACTTTTGCACAGTCGGATTTTATAGGTTATTTTGGTCTTTTTGCAATTTTGCTTACAATTGTAAAGATTTTTACTAAAAAAGGAGAAGGTTTTGAATTAAATGCTGCAGATAAGTTTCTGCTTGCCTATTTCATGTTTGTTATAATAAGTGTTGCAGGCTCAAGCTTATTCTGTTTGAGTTTGAAGGGCTTTTTTAAAACCCTTACTTATCTTGGTTTTTATGTTGCAATGGTGCACTACTTTAAGGATAACAAAGACAAAATTAAGTATATATTTTTTGCTTACGCAATTTGTATTGCTATTGAAACGGTTGCTGCATTTATGCAGAACTTCTTATCGGTAGGAGAGATTTCCGGCTGGCAGGACACATCGAGGCTTAATCCGGAAGAAGTTATGACAAGAGTTTACGGCACATTAAAGCCTTATAATCCAAACCTCTTTGGCGGTTATTTGTTAGCTTGTATTCCTGCATTAATTGCGCTGCCTAAAAGGTTTGGCTTCCCGCTTGGTGTTGTATCAGCTTCTGCACTTATCTTTACCGGTTGCAGGGGGGCGTATATTGCTTTCTTTGCTCAATTAGCAGTATTGAGTGTTTTTATATATAAAGCTTTAGAGCCGAAATTAAAAAGGTTTTTCGTAATACTGGCTTCTTGTCTGGTACTGGTTTTATCTTTTGTTATTGTTTCAATAACTTCTTTAAGAGCAAGAATATTTTCAATATTTGCAATGCGAAGTGACAGCTCTAATTCATTCAGGTTTAATGTTTACCAGTCTTGTATTCATATGTTTAAAGATAACTGGCTGCTGGGAATAGGAGTCGGCAATCAGAATTTCAGAGAAATTTACGGGCTCTATATGAAGACAGGATTTGATGCTTTAAGCGCTTATAATATTTATCTTGAGACAGCTGTAGAAAGCGGTATTTTTGCATTACTTGCATTTTTAGGTTTTATTATATTTACAATTAAGACTGCACTGAAAAAATCCGGCAGTATTTATGTTTTAGCAGCATTGATTTCAATTATCGGGATATTAATACACGGATTTGTTGATACTGTATTTTTTAGGCCGCAAATACAGTTTACATTCTGGATAATGGCGGCGGTTATAAGGAGCAGTTATGTCAGAGAGCAGGATTAATTTTTTAAAAGATGAATTAAATAAGTATGCTTATAATTATTACGTGCTTGATAATCCGCTGGTCAGTGACTTTGAATATGATAAGCTTTTTTCAGAGTTAAAGGAACTTGAAGATAAGTATCCCGAGCTTATAACTGCAGATAGTCCGACTCAAAGAGTAGGAGGCTTAAGCAGTTCTTTTGATGAAGTTAAACACAAATACAGGCTTTATAGTCTGGATAATACTTATAACTATGATGAATTAAGAAAATGGTATGAAAGAGTAACAAAAGAATGCGGAGATAATGTTGAACTCGTATGTGAATTAAAAATCGACGGACTTGCAATAGCCCTGAGGTATGAAAACGGGATTTTCGTACACGGCGCAACACGAGGAGACGGGATTTCAGGTGAAGAAATAACGCAAAATCTCAAAACCATAAAAGCAATTCCGTTAAAACTTTTTGAAAAAGCTGATATAGAAGTTCGAGGCGAAATTTATATGCCGGTAAGTTCTTTTGAGAAACTTAATAAAGAGTCTGAAAAACCTTTTGCAAACCCGAGAAATGCTGCGGCAGGTTCTCTGCGGCAGCTTGATAGTTCTGTTACTGCAAAACGTGACTTATCAATGTTTACTTATACCGCTATAGTAGAAAAAGCTGAAACTATTCCAGTGACGCATTGGGACAGTTTGCAATATCTAAAAAAAATCGGATTTAAAACAAACCCTAACATAAGACTCGTAAAGGATATAGAAGGTGCGGTAGATTTCTGTAAAGAGTGGGAAACAAAGCGTTTTGATTTAGATTATGCAACTGACGGCGTTGTTATAAAGGTGAATAGTTTTGCATTTCAAAGAGAACTCGGATTTACTTCGCGTGCGCCTAAATGGGCTACAGCTTTTAAATTTCCGCCTGAAGAGATGTCTACAAAGCTTCTTAATATAGAAATCGGGGTGGGAAAAACCGGTGCAGTCACTCCTGTTGCTATTTTAGAGCCGGTTCTGCTTGCAGGAAGCACGGTCTCACGTGCAAGTCTGCATAACTTTGACGAAATAAAAAGACTTGATGTGAGAATAGGAGACAGGGTTCTTATAAAAAAAGCTGCGGAAATTATTCCTAAAGTAATTAAGGTTGTTGATGCGCCTGAACATGAAACTCTTCCAGTGTATAAAGTACCGGAGAATTGCCCGGAATGCTCTTCTCCGTTAGAAGAAAGAGAGGGCGAAGTAAATTTATACTGCTCAAATCCCAAATGTCCGGCTGTAATAAGAGCTAAACTTGAGTACTGGGTTTCAAAAGAGGCTATGGATATAGATTTTATCGGTCCTTCCGTAATCTCACAGTTATATTCACTCGGGCTTGTTAAATCTCCTGTAGATTTTTATAAACTTAAAGTAGAAGATTTCCTTAAGCTGGATTTAGTCAAGGAAAAATCGGCTTCTAACATGTATAATTCCATACAAGAGAGCCGAAAACGTCCCCTTTCAAGATTTATAACAGCTCTATCTATAAGACATGTCGGGAAAGAGACTGCTGATTTGATAACTTCCGAATTCACAAATTTGGATGAGTTAATGAATGCATCCTCTGATAGCTTATCAAATATTGAGGGTATCGGGGAGAAAATTGCTTTAAGTGTTTATGAATTTTTTCATAATTCCGAAAATATTAAACTGATTGAAGAATTCAAAAGCTTAGGCTTTGCGTTTGAAAATACTGTACAGTACCGTACAGATGAGTTGAGCGGAAAAACATTTGTACTAACCGGAACTTTACAAAGCATGACAAGAGATGAAGCCGGTGATAAAATAAAACTAAGGGGCGGAAAAACATCTTCTTCGGTTTCTAAAAAGACCTCTTATGTAGTAGCCGGCGATAATCCGGGCTCAAAATTGGACAAAGCTCAAAATTTAGGTGTTATAATATTAAATGAGGATGAGTTTCTCAAATTAATAGGTGAAGCGGATGAAAAAAAATATTAATGTAATACAAATCAGGGGAATACGAGGCTTAATTATAGCCGGGATGGTGGTTTGCTGCTTATTTGCAGGTTTTGTAGTTTTTCCGGGGCTTGTTGCGATGCTTGTCTGGAATTTTATTGCTGCACATATTTCTCAAATACCCTCTATCGGAATTATTCAAGGCGTATTGCTCTGGGGGATTATTGTGGGGTCCTATTTTGTATTCCGAAAAGAGAAAATAGTAGTTTGTATGAAATCATCGCAGGAGTTGACTGAAGAGGAATTAAAAACGGTGTTTGCTGATATTAAAAAGCAGGCGCAGGATGATAAAATTTTGCAGGCTATGCTCAAAGCCAGAGAAACTGAATTAAAACTTAAAGAGTCTGATGATGAGCATAAAACCAGACAGGAGTAGCAAATTTTATTTTCACTTGTTTTATAATATCAGGTGAAAGGAGTTTATATGAAGATACTAACCAACTATAGTTTTACAACTCATCCGGTAAGATTTAAAAGTAATAAAACAGAAGCGGAAATTAAACGGGAAGAACAAAAGCTTAATTCCGAAGAACGTGATATTCAAAGACAAATCGACGAGCTTAATAGAGAGCAGTCAAAAATTGAAGATGAGCAAAAAAAGCTTGAACGTGAACGGGCTGAATTAAATTAATCAAGCCCTAAATCAAGTGTGGAAGCTTTTGCGACAATTGCACTTGAGGAGATTATATCAACTCCGGTAGATGCAATCTCATGAACCGTGGATAAATTTACATTACCGCTTGCTTCAACAACGGCTTTTCCTGCAATAAGTTTTACGCAAGCGCGCATTTCATCTAATGTCATATTATCAAGCATAATAATATCAACTCCGCAGTCTAAAGCCTCTTTAACCTGCTCTATATTATCACACTCTACTTCAATTTTATGGGCATGCGAAATATGTTGTTTTAATTTCTCTACAGCTTTTGTTAAAGTTCCTGCATATTTTATATGATTATCTTTAATCATTGCACAATCTGATAAATTAAACCTATGCAGACTGCCACCGCCCATTTTTACAGAGTATTTCTCAAAAGCTCTAAACCCCGGGGTTGTTTTTCTTGTATCAACAATCTTTGCCTTATATTCTCCGATAGCTTTCTGATACTTATTTGTCTCTGTCGCTATTCCGCTCATGCGCTGAATATAATTCAGTGCAGTGCGCTCACCCATCAGAATATAACGGGCAGCTCCTTTTATATCAGCTATTTTGTTCCCTTTTTTAATTGCATCACCGTCGTTAAAATAGAATTTTATTTCTATTTCAGGAGAGAGTATTTTAAAAACGCATTCAAACACATCCCTGCCACAGAAAATACCATCAGAGCGGGTATTTAAAGAACAGGAGAGTATATCACCTTCATTTGTAAGATAATCTGTTGTTATATCGCCAAATCCGATATCTTCATTTAAAGCATTTTTTACATGTTCTTCTATAAAAAACTTATTTAACATACACCAGCTCCCTCTCTTCCTGTTTTATCATATCCGTATGCATAGCATCAGGCATTGTTTCTCTATAATCCGAACGGCAGTGCGCCCCTCTTGATTCTTTTCTGGCTAAAGCACCTTTAACAATGAGTTCTGCTGTTGTAAGCATATTCCGGTATTCATATTCTTCTTTATTTAAACACTTTCTTTCCCGCTTAAACTCTGACTTCATACGCTTAATTTCTGCTTCTGCTTTAACAAGGGACTCTTCTGAACGGATAATTCCGGCGTTATTCCACATAAGATTTTTTAATTCTGATTTAAGTGAAGATATATTATAATCTTCATCATCCAGAGGTTTTGAGTATAAATTAATGATATTTCTTATACTATCATCTATCCGCTTAGGCGTTTCAAGATTAGCAAACGACAAATAATCAGCCAGTTCATAAGCACAAACAACACACTCCAATAAAGAATTACTTGCAAGCCTGTTTGCACCGTGCAATCCTGTAGAAGCGACTTCTCCGATTGCATAAAGTCCTCTTATTGAAGTTCTGCCTTCTACAGCGGCTTTTATCCCGCCCATCGAATAATGAGCTGCCGGAGCTACAGGAATAGGTTTCTTTGAAATATCTATACCTTTTTCATCACAACGCTTAGATATTGTTGGAAAGCGTTTCAAAAGTTTTATGCTGTCTATCATAGAAGCATTCAAAAATACATTATAAGAATGTTCTTTTTTCATTTCGCTATATATAGCTCTGGTTACAATATCTCTTGGAGCTAGTTCGCGTCTGTCATGATAAAGAGACATAAATTCATCGCCGTGATGGTTTATTAATTTTGCTCCTTCACCGCGTACAGCTTCCGATATAAGAAATCTGTCTTTATTATCAGGGTCTAAAGCAAGAGCTGTCGGATGGAATTGTATAAACTCCATATCCTGAATAACAGCACCGGCATTATAAGCTAAATCTATACCGTCACCTGTTGCACCTGACGGATTTGTTGTATATTTATAAATCTGTCCGACTCCGCCGGTAGCTAGTACCAAAGCCGACGTATAAACAATTTCATGTTCTCCTGTTAGTTCATTATATAAAATAATACCCTTGCATTCTTTATCAGAATTAACAAGAAGCTCAACAGCCATAGCGTTTTCCATAACAGTTATATTACCATCTGCAATAACATCCCTGCATAAAGCTTCAGTAATTCCGCGGCCTGTTGCATCCCCGCCTGAATGTAGAATTCTTCTTATACTATGTGCTGCCTCAAGAGTAAATGTTAAGCTGCCGTCTGCTTCCCTGTCAAATTCTACTCCATTTTCCATTAAATCGTTTATAACTTCATCGGAGGCTTGTGAGATATATTCAACTGTTTTTCTCTCGCTTAAGCCGGCACCTGCTTTTATAGTATCTTTTACATGCAAGTCTACGCTGTCAGCTTCATTCTGGTGAAGCACACCTACAATACCGCCTTGAGCATATTTTGAATTGCTCTCACCCAGGTTTGATTTTGTTACAATTAAAACACCATCAGGCAGATTAATCTGCTGTGATATTTTTAATGCTGCATATAATCCGGCTGCACCGCTTCCTACTATAACCACTGAATATT
>CALVEE010000215.1 GCA_944326495.1 Candidatus Gastranaerophilales bacterium
AAGTCTGCCGATTCCGTCTGTCATTTTTCTACTCCTTTTTCATTCTTTTCTTTGTAATATATATAACGGCATTTTTTTTTCAAACTTTAGGGTTTTAATGAAAATTGTTACAAATCTTTACATATACGCCCGGATATATTATTTGTTTGAGCTCAGGGCTTGACTTTTATTGTTAAAATATATTGATAATGTGTTTTCATATTTATATCTTTCCGGTTTTTACTTTTTTCTACAGGTTAAAATTGCCCCCTCACCGCATCCGTAGTTTTCGGCTCACGCCTCAAACACGGCTGCTCCTCTCCTGTAAGGAGAGGTAAGCGTCCTTTTTGTTAAAATAAATAATTTCGCTTTTTCATGTATAATTAATCTATGATTAAGAGAGTATTGTGTTTTTTTGTATGCTGGATATTTTTGACTTCAAACGGAGTGTTTGCAATAGAACATGATGACGACTTATTTAAACCTGTTGAAATTAAGGCCGGAATGGAGCTTTCCGTATTAGATTGCGTTGCAAATGCTTTCAAAAACAGTCCCGTAATCAGGCGCAGGAAGTACAATCTTGATATAGCAAAGAGTAATGTAGGGATTGCAAAGTCTCAATATTTTCCTGTAATCGGAGCGGGTGCCGGATTTTATAACGAAAATAATTCAGACAGTATATATTATAATACTCATTTCAGAGAACTGCCTAATGTAGGAATTACAATTAATAAAATGATTTGGGATTTTGGTAAAACAACAGCCTATGTCAGGATGGAAGAGTTTTATAAAATCGGAGCTGAATACGAATTTATGGACAGCCTCTGCTCCACTTTATTTGATGTAAAAGAAAAGTATTATAAACTTTTAAGAGCAAAAGCTCTTGTGCAGGTTGAGGAAAATAATGTTGAAATTAATGAGCATTTTGTAAAACTGGCAAAGAAAACTCCGGATAAAAAGACTGCCGAACTACAATTAAATGAAGCAAAAATAAGATTAATAGAAGCTCAAAACAATTATCTTAATTCCAAAGTTGATTTAAATAATTCAATGTATCTGGATAACCCTCCTGAATTTGGGATACAAAACACAAAGACTTTTAATTTTAATAATGATTATTCTTATAATTCATCACACGAGCCGGAAGAATTTAAGGGGTACAGGTTTTCATTTCCAAGAGAGGACGCGGTTCAAATGGCATATTCTAACAGCCCTGACCTGCAAGTTTTAATTTCTTCAAAAAAAGCAATGGAACAGTCGCTTTTATATATAAAACGAACCTACTTTCCGGAACTTTCTGCCAATGCAGGCTATGGATTTCTAAACACAAACCAGACTTCCAATAATAGTTTTCAGGTCGGTGTAAACCTTAACACTAACGTTAATCTTATGGAGCTGAAACATTCTATAAAAGGAGCAGATGCACAAGTTAAACTTGCTGATAACGAGATTACACTTTTTAAAAAAGATTTGTTCTACGAAGTAAAACGCGCATTCAATAATGTAGATAAAGCCGAACGTGAAATACCGACTGCCCGGATGGCGGCAAAACAAGCCTTAGAGACTTTAAAACTTGTTGAGACGCAATATACATCTAATGAACTAAATTATATAGCCTTGCAGGATGCCAGAAAAGATTATATACATTCAGTTCAGGAGTATATAGAAAGCCTTTACGATTATAATATGGCGCTTATACAGGTTGAAATGGCAATGCATTACCATATTGTAGATATACACCACAAGAGTGAACATGCAATGTGTTATCATTCAGAAGAAATTATTAATCACTTAAATGAAGTTCTTAATTGTGATGAAAAAGAAGTAAAGCTTAATAATGAGAAAAAAAGAAATAATGATGCGCTCTAACCGGCACCCGTATTTACTCTAAATAATCCTCAAGTTTTACATCAATTTATACAGAAACATATGAACATAATAAGCGTACACAATTCCAAAAATTGCCCCGACAAATACTTGCAGAGGTGTGTGTCCCAGAAGTTCTTTTAACCGTCCGCCGGCTTCCTGCAAATCCTGTTTGTACAAATCCATAATAATTTTATTTAAACAGGCAGCCTGTTTTCCGGCTGCGCGCCTAACTCCTGCCGCATCATACATTACAATAAATGCATAACCCAGAGCTATTGCAAACTCAATAGAGTCAAACCCGCGTATTAACCCTACTGCGGTAGATAATCCCATTACCCCCGCGGAATGCGAACTCGGCATGCCGCCGGTTGTTATTAAGTGTCTCAAATCCAGAGTACGCTTCATTATTATATGCAAAATAAATTTTACTGCCTGCGCCAATACTATTCCTGAAAAAGCGACAAATATTACCTCGTATCCGGTGCCGTACATTTGTGAAAAATCCATTATTTGCTCCCGATTCTTTGTGATAATTTATCCAATATTTCCTTAAAAATATCCGATTTGTACTTGTCTATTATACCATAACATTCTTTTATATGACATCTGAATTTATTTTCAGCCTCTTCTAGCCCGTAAAGCGAGACATACGTGAGCTTTCCGGAGTTTTTATCCTTACCTGCGGTTTTACCTAATTCTTCAAAAGAAGAAATTTCGTCCATAATATCATCATAGATTTGAAATGCTAGTCCGAATTTTTTTGCAAAATCATCAAATTCTTCAATAACATCTTCGTCTGCATTCGCGGCAATTGCCCCAATTCTGACTGCCAGCCTGAATAATACAGCCGTTTTATTAAGGTGAATGAAATCAAGAGTTTCTTCCGGTGTTTTTACTAATTTACCCCCTTCGGATTCAATATCTACAACCTGCCCTGCTATAAGTCCGTACGCTCCGGCAAATTTTGTATACTCATGCAAAATTCTTAAAACCTGTTCCGCTGTCAGACCGTTAGATTTTTCTATAATCAACTGCGGAGCAAATGTTAATAAAGCGTCTCCCGCAAGAACGGCATTAGCTTCTCCAAATACTTTATGATTGGAAGGTTTCCCGCGCCTGAAATCATCATTATCCATACAGGGTAAATCGTCATGAATCAGACTCTGCACATGGAGCATTTCAAGAGCGCACGCAGCCGGCATTACATTATTTATATCCGCACCCAAAACTCTTGCAGTTTCAAGACACATAACAGGTCTTAAACGTTTCCCCGGAAGCATAAGTGTATATTTCATAGCTTTAAAAATATCTTCCGGATAAACTATTTGAAGGTACTCATCTAAATGTTTGTCTATTAAGTTAATCAGTTCTTTCATTTTCTATGTCCTTATATATATTTTGTTTTAAAGTGTTTCTTGCGCTCTGTCGTTTTCTTGTACTGATTTTTACTGCCGTTTTATTATGTTTTTGTTTATGTGCTGTTTCGGTTTTCACCCCTTGATATTTAACCCGCTCTTTATATTCAAGAGCCTCTGAGACAAATTCTTTATAACTCTGATATCTTGTCTCATCTATTTTATCAAGATTTTCTTTAACAGCACATCCACTCTCAGTAAGATGCAGGCAATCAGGAAATTTACACTCTTTTTTGTATTTAGCGATTTCTTCAAATAACAAATCCAATTCATTCGGCATTAAAAAATCAAATTTCAGATTACTAAACCCCGGAGTATCTACAATTCTTGAATTCTCATTAAGCGGAATAATTTCGGAGTGTCTTGTTGTATGCACCCCTCTTTGTGTTTTCTCACTGACGTTTTTTGTCCGCAGATTAAGCCCCGGACATACAGCATTAATTAAACTGGATTTCCCTACGCCGGATGAGCCGCAGAGAACAGAAGTTTTCCCGCTTAAAACTTCTTTAAATTCTTCAATCCCATATCCTTCAAGAGCAGAAGTAAATAGGATATCATAGCCTAAAGGTTCATATATTGAAAAAACTTTTTCAATTATCCTGTCGTCCTCTGAAAGGTCGTTTTTATTGAAGCATAAAACAGTCTCAAGATTATAATATTTTGCAAAAGAAATATAGCGGTTTAGCTGTGTAAAGTTGAGTTCCGGCTCTTTTACCGCAGATATAATAATTATTCTGTCAATATTAGCAGCCGTTGGACGCGGAATATAATTCTTCCTTGGCAGGATTTTTTCAATCGCACCGTCTTGAAACTCCACAAAATCCCCGACATAAATCTTTTGTTTCTGTTTTTTTAAAACTTCTCTTATTTTACACTCGAAAATACTGTTATCAGAATTAACATAATAAAAATCCGAATGTATTTTAAAAATTTGTCCCAGCGCCATAACAAAATTTTACCACAAGAGTCCGCAAGAAAAAGGCTAATTTCTCAAGAACCGGATTTTGTAACATTTTGTAAAGAAAAACGCTAAAAATCTAAAGTTTTCTGAATTTATGCCGTAAATATTAGTACAAATGTAAGATAAAGGACAAAAAATGACGGGAAATATCGGCGAAGTAAATTATAATAACTTTTCTGCTCAAAAATATGAAACTTGGCAGACAACAGAAAAAACTATTAACAGCCTGTTTGAGCGCAACATTATTTCTGAAGGGCAGAGAGATAAACTTATTCAAATGTATTTCCGCGGCGAGATTTCTTTCGGTCAAGACGGGCTTACGGAAGAAGAAGCTCTAAATTTTACTCAAGAAAACTTTAATGAAATAGAAAAGAATTTATCAAACAGACAGCAGGATAAAACAAGAACACCTTATATAATTCAGCCGGGCGACACGCCTGAAATCATTGCTGAAAAGATGGGACTTACAGGAGCAGAGGCAAGAAATTTCGCAACAAAAATTAAGGCTCAAGCTATAAAAGATGGCATGTATTACCGCTATGGCTTCAAAAGCGGTGATATGATTGCCCTTCCAGGGGATTTTCAAGAACAAATTAACGGCATGATAGAAGATGGCAGTTATGCAGCAAGCGCCGAAGAAATAAACAGCACTTACCGTGCTATGAGGAGAGCTCAAGCCAGAAAAAAAGCAGCTGCATCACAGGCAGAGCCGGCACCCCCAAAAGTAAACCCAGGCGATACTAATGCGGCAAATAAGATAAAACAAGAGGCTATAAATATTGTTACAAACTTACAAAAAAATGGTGCCGGTCTAAAAAATCCTGCTTTAAATCAAATTAACAGCAAAAACGTAACCTTTGTACTCTCTCAATATAACCAGCGTACCGGCAGAAGCCTTGCTAAGGATTTGATTAATAACGGCGATAAATGGCTTAAGACTGTCAAAGATAAAATCTGCTGGCACCTTGCAAAACGCGCACAGGAGCTTAAGCTCAATGGAATTTATTATGGTGATTATTTAAAGTTAAAAGACCCCGACAAACTTTTAGACTGGATTAATAATGCTCAAGCCAAGCTTTTTGAAGCAGAAAAGAGGCATAATCCTGCTATTGGCAAAGTTTTAACTAATGACAAAAAGGTTCAAAAACAAAAGAATACAAAAGATATAAAAAGAAATAGCCAAAAACTCGCATCAGATTTATATAAACAGATAGACGGACTTTCAAATGCTGACAATACAAGGCAGCTGCTTAATAAAATAACAGCAGAAAATGCAGCTTTTGTTGTATCCGAATACAAAAATCTTCCTAATAATAAAAACTCATTAGCCAAAGATATTGATGGTGAGTATGATCTTGATATTAATGATGTAAAGACTTATATTTGCAAAAAACTTGTTACTCAAGCAAAGAACATTGGCTTGACGGGGATTTACTACGGCGATTATATGAAAATTAATGATATTGCAACCCTTGAAACCTGGATTGACAATACTGCCGCAAAAATAAGAGCCGCTATGGAAATGAATAATAATACTGCCCCGCAAACTAATAGTACAACAAATTCAGCAAAAGAAACTTTGAGTAACCCGATATACAAAGAAGCAGGAGTAAAAAGTCTTGTTTATAGAAGGGATAAATCAGGTAAAATAATTGAGACCGTCTACTACTATAATGATGGAAAAGTTGTAAAAGAATTTCAGGATCCTAAAAGAGGACGCGTAAGAGAACTTGTAAAAGAAGGTACACATAAAAATACCGAAAATACACGAATTACAGAGGCTGTGCCAATGAAAATATCTCTGCCTCCTGACGCAAGTGATAATGCAAAAAAATTTGCCAGAGCATTAGAAGAACACAAGCAGGATTTAATGGCAAAACTCGGACTGGACAATGACACATATAACAAATTAGCCAGACTTGCTATGGCAATTGCAGAACAGGAAACTAATTTTGGCAATAACGGAGGTATGTACCGCAGCGGGAAATACGAAGCCGGCAGATTTTTACCGGATACATCCTTGCACGATTGGTCATACGGCCCGACACAAATAAAATTTGAAATGCAAAAACGCGATGAATGGATTGCTGATAAATTTGAAAAACTTGGTTTGACAGAAGGAACACAGCTTTATGATATGAAAAACGCAGCTATGGCAACAATGGTTGTTTTAGCGCAAAATAACAGAATAATAAAGAATAATAAAAATTATCAAAAAGGTATAGAAGCCGCCAGAGACAGCGTCGTGACTATTGACGGCTGGGAGATGAAAAACGGACACCTTGAAAAAACATATAATACCAGACCTTTTGTAAACAAAGTGACAGATGAAGATGCGCTATGCTATTTCTGGAACGGACGCGGAGCCTGCATTAAAGACGGGACTATGGAGCCGGAAGCACTTGAATACACAAGAAATGTACATAAATATCTGGAAAAATACCAGATAAAAGAAGATAATGTAAAAAGAAATCAAGCAGTAAAGAGAAGTCAGGATAAAAAAATTGTTCAGAATTTTAAACCAATGGATAACAACGGGCCTATAGGTTCTATTGCGTTTATGCCAAATATGTACGGCTATAGTGATTTAAAAGACCAGAGCGACGAACTTGCCGTATTAAAAGAAAGCCTTAAGAAAAATACAAAAATCGACCAGCATTCAAAACAGTTATTAATTTTATCTGTTCAGCATGGTGAAATAGGGTTTGAATTTGGACTTACAGCCAAAGAAGCAGATTCTTTAACCCAAAAAGATGTTGATATAATTTTATCCCATGTATCGAAACTAAAAAATGCGATAAAAGCAAAAGACAAAAATATTAATTTTGAAGATGGAATTAATTCTGCAGAAGCCGGCAAAATGAAAAATAATTACGCACAAATGATTAAGGATGCTGAATTAGAATTTAAGAAAGAATATCTTGCCTCAAAAGCTCCGCGCGTAGCACTAAGTAATGTACCGTCAGAAAATCTTCTGGCTTCTCCTATGGATAATGATATAACATATTCAAGAAAGTCAGCAACAAGACGCGGCTTTGCCGGCAATATCTATGACAAAATTCCAGATGACGGTGTAAACCCGGCAAATACAGCTGAAGCATCATCTGTTTTAGCTAAACACGCTCAAAATACGGCAAAGAATATGAATACGAGCGGTTATTGTATGACAGGATTTAGGGCTGCAATTAGAGAAGCCGGCATTGATGATTCCGATTTAAAAGAAAGTAAACCAAGAGCAACCGTAGGATGGTTTGAAAGACATCCTGAAATGTTTGAAGAAGTTAAGTACATAAAATCCGGCAATAGCGCCAGACAAATAAACAGCACTGATTTACCAAACCTCCCTGCCGGATATATTGTTGTATGGATTCCGGGAAATGATTTTAAATCTGAAGAGCCCGGGCATATTTCAATTACAAACGGCAACGGCCAGGCATACGCAGATGAAACCGATAACCTTGACTGGGGTGTTTACAGGGGAAGCAAAAACGCAGGCAAAGGCGAACACGGTACATTCAGAGTGTTCAGGCTTACTGATAAATGGAAAGTCGAAAACGGCAAGCTTAAATTTTGTAAATAATTTGTATTCTTTTCCGAAAAAATAGTGTATAATAAATACAGAGATTATTTTAAGGAGAAGGTAAATGTCAATTATTGAAGGTCTGTTAACTGTCACAAATGAAAAATTTTGCATAATAGTATCGCGTTTTAATGAATTTATAAGCTCAAAATTATTATCAGGCGCCTTAGATGAACTTAAGCGCCATGGAGTAGATGAAGAAAATATTGATGTAGTATGGTGTCCCGGAGCATTTGAAATACCTGTTATTGCTAAAAAAATAGCTAAATCCGGTAAATATAATGCCATAATTGCACTAGGTGCTGTTATAAAAGGTTCAACTTCACATTACGATTATGTATGCGCAGAAGTCTCTAAGGGCATTGCTGCTGTTAGTTTAGAAACAGAAGTTCCTGTAATATTCGGAGTTTTAACAACGGATAATATTGAACAGGCAATAGAAAGAGCCGGTACAAAAGCAGGAAATAAAGGTTCTGATGCGGCTAAATCTGCAATCGAAATGGCTAATCTATTCAATAAAATTTAACCGATAATAATAAAGTGTGATATAAGAAAAGGAGTGTGTGTTATGAGCGAAAATATTACAGAGTACAGAAACGAGAATACAAAAAATATTGATTTGTTATCAACAATAGATATTGTAAGAAAGATTAATGAAGAAGATAAGCTTGTAGCACTCGCAATAGAAGATGAACTTCCTAATATTGCAAAAGCTATTGACATGATTGCAAAACAATTCCTTGTCGGGGGTAAATTATATTACTACGGAGCAGGAACCTCCGGAAGGATAGGTATTTTAGATGCTTCCGAATGCCCGCCTACATTCGGCGTACCGTCTGATATGGTGACAGGGTTTATTGCAGGCGGGGATAAGGCCATAAGAGACGCTGCAGAAGGCGCAGAAGATAATTACGACGAAGGTGTAAAAGATGCACAGTGCCTTACGGATAACGATGTTTGTGTTGTAATTTCTGCAAGCGGAAACCCTAAATATCTTTTAGGAGTTCTAAATCAGGCTGATAAAGTTAATTGCAGAACAATAGCACTTACCTGCAACC
>CALVEE010000216.1 GCA_944326495.1 Candidatus Gastranaerophilales bacterium
GAAATTGTGTAGCCGTTACCGTTTAACTCTCCGGTAAAAGCATTACTACTATCACCTATGGACTCAAATGATCCTAAACTCGACATATCAATATCGTTCATCAGGATGTATTTACCTGAGAGGTTGTTGCGGATATTGTCCACATCTTCGGCGGTTTTGATGATCGTATAGCCTAGCGCGAGAGCTTCGAACTCGGTCTGTCTGCTTACTGTAGACATAAACCCATCTTCATTGGGTCTGGATATTAAAGTTGAACCTGCTGTACTACCTCCGCCCAGGCTATCCATATCAACTATATCCGACAAAAGTGTATCTTCAGTCACATAGATTACATCTGTATAAGTGATTGCAGATCCTGAGCTTACTGTTGCACCGGCAGTCGTAGTTACGCTTGAGCCTAAAACCGCACCCATGCCGAGATTATCCATTATTGTTCCGTCAGCATAGTTGCCATTCACTGAATTAAGGGTTATTACGCCGTCGCTTATCGTACCGGTTATGCCATAGCTGCTCAATTCATCAAACAAATCGTTCACTGTAGAGCTGGTAGTAAGTCCGGTTATTGTACCAATAGCTGTCTGGTTTACGTTATAAATAATTATACTATCAGAACTACCCGTTATAGCCCCGATATCACCCAGTTCAGTATTTAAATCAGCCAGAACTGTACCGGTGCAATATATCGGAGAATCCGAGCTCTGGGTAGCACTTGCGGTTGTGGTTACTGCTGTGTGTGTAAGCCCAAGAGTATCTGCCAGTGTGCCTGTTATGTATTTATTTAATGTTGAGTTTAGGGTTATTTTACCGTTACTAATATTGCCGTCAATCCCTTCTGCGCGCAAATCGTCCAGGAAATCTCCAATAGTAGTTGTACCGTTAACTTGAATTGTCTTTGTCGGAGTGCCGGAACTGTTGATTACATAAGAACTATTATTGATACCTAAATCAGAAAATTTTGTATTTTCATCAGCTGTTACTTCAGTTTTTGTATACAGCGTTTCACCGGTAGAAGAAACTGAAACCGTCTTGATTACAGCATATATTCCTAAGGCATCGGCAACTGATCCGCTCACAGTGCCGCCTTCTATTAATAATTTGCCGTCCTGGGTCAGGACTGCGCTGCCGCCCTGTGCATTAATCTGGTTAATCAGACCGTCTAATGTTGTATTTTCATTAACGGCAAGAACTGTGCCGTTAAAACTCAAATTATATCCCCCGGATACGCTGCTTTCACTTCCTAATGCCGCAATAATAGCACCAAGTTCAGAATCGCCGGTTGCTTCTATATTTGTCGTAACGTTCATTACTGAGCCAAGGGCATAACTGCTTCTGCTTGTTATTTCTAAGCCCATTGATGTTTCTAATATATCATTTTCTATATATCCGTTTTTAATTACCAAACTGCCATCTTCCAGCGAAGCATCTATTGTTCCTGTTTGGTTAATATAATTAACCAGTTCTTCTAATGTAGTATTTGCGCTTACAACGGTAGAAGATATAAGAGCGCCGTTGTTGTTATAAATGTTTACGGTTCTGTCAGAAGTACTTAAAGAATTTTCAATACCATAATTCCCCAGTTCAGTATCAAGGGTTGCATCTACTATAACAGTATGTTTTGCATATAAAGAATTTGAATTGGTATATCTTCCGCCCACGGTTTCCGTCAGACCTAAAATATCCTCAATATCAAGACTTCCGCCGGTTATCGTTCCTCCGGAAATCTCTATTATACCGTCAGAATAATCTGCATAGAGCCCTGCATCTGTAAGTCCTTCCAATAAATCTCCAAGTGTTGATGTTGAATTAATCGTAATTGTACTAAGCTCATTATTAGAATTCTTTACTATAACAGTACTGCCGTCTGCAATAGAGCTTCCTTCGCCTATATCCTTCAATAACGTGTTTAAATCAACTTCTGTTTCTTCAATTGTAACCGTAGTGTGCGTTAAATCATCCGTAATCTGGCTCTTATTAAAGGTTTCTGATTCAAGACCAAGTGCATCTATAATATTAGTGCTGCCTTCGTTTGTTATATTTGCATCTGAAATCGTGAAATATCCGTCATCAGTTAAATCGGCATCTATATTATTTTTTTTCAGATCAGCAATAAAGCTTCCGAACGTGCTCGTATCAGTAATTGTGATATTATAATCCGTATCGTTTGCATGTATCGTTATTACACCGGGCCTAACACCGAATTCACTCAGTAGTGTAGAATCAGTAGCCGCAGAAAAAATCGTATCAACCGTTGAAACCTGAAGATTGTTACTCACATATCCTTCATTAACCCCTTCAAGATGTAAGGCCTCTACGATTCCGGTTCCGTCAATATCACGAATATCATCATCACTTACATTAATACTAAAGACGCCGGTTTCTTCATTATAATCAGCTTCTACACCAATATTTTGAAGTTTTTCTATAAAATCAGCAATGGAATCATTTTCTTCTATTTCAATAACACTTTCTATGCCATTAACTTTTATTCCGATTTCACCTGCTTTTACACCAAGACTTGAAAGTTTTGAATCCATTGTTGCAGTTCCGGTTTGAACAATAGTTGTTATAATACTGTAGCCGCTCTCAGCCTTAGTTTCTGTCGCTAAATTGTCAACCAGTACATCATAACTGCCCTCTTCAGCTTCAACAGTTGCAGAGCCGGTTAGAACTTCCATATTAGAAGATGTCGCAAGGTTTTGCGCAAACAAATCCATTGATGCAATTCCGAATTTTGCGTCTGTAACCTTCTCTACCATACTCCTGAACGAACTAAAAAATGATTTTATGTTGCTTAAAGTTTCCTGCAAATCTAAAACATTTTCCTTCTCTTCTTCCAGCGTCTCAACTTTCGCCTGCTTTAATGCTACAAGCGATTCTACCCACGATGTTGTGTCTAATCCTGATGCTAAGCCGCTGAATGAGATTGTCACGATTGTAAGTCCTTTTTTAATTTAAACGGGGGCTCTGTAAAGAAAAGATATCGGGAACTGCCCGTTACCGATATCTACTCCCTTAAATGATATATAGTAACGATGTATTTTAAGGGAGATTCGGAATTTTTTATTCAACTTTTAATTGTCATCTTTCTTTGTTACCCTCAAATGCTGAGTGTAGAAGGGTATATGCATACTTCTTAACATTTTATATATAATGTAATATTATATATTTCCTTATTCACTATTATAATACATGTTTCCCCGTTTGTAAACCCCATATAAATTTTTACGGTTTTTTAGAAAAGAATAAAAAATTTCAGATATAAAAGAGTTTTAGGGATTTATAATTCAAAAATATCTTAACATTATGTATAAAATGTAATGTTTAAATATTTATAATTTCTTTTTTATCGATTATTTTGCAATATTTATGTATTGTTCTGTTTAACCTTTTTTGACTCGTTATTAATGGGATTTGAATATCTGATAAAATAAGTATTATATTTAAGGAGAAAATAATCGATGACAACTGTTGAACCAATCAGAGATAAAGCAAATATTAAAAAAGTTGAAAAAATTCTGGCAGAAAAAAGT